>NZ_AKIS01000121.1:0-14869 GCF_000277005.1 Pontibacter sp. BAB1700
TCAGGTATAAAGAACGCTAAAGAAGTAAAGGTAGGGGATACAATCACACACGTGGATCGTCCTGCTGTAGGTATACAGGGTTTCGAAGATGTGAAGCCCATGGTATTCGCGGGTATCTATCCAGTTGAAACCAGCGAGTATGAAGAATTGCGTGCCTCCATGGAGAAGCTGCAGTTGAATGATGCTTCGCTGGTATGGGAGCCCGAAACATCTGCGGCCCTTGGATTCGGTTTCCGTTGCGGCTTCCTCGGTATGCTGCACATGGAGATTGTGCAGGAGCGACTCGAGCGGGAGTTCGACATGACGGTGATCACCACCGTGCCGTCGGTGCAGTTTCATGTGCATACTACCAAAGGTCAGCTGCTTAAAGTAAGTGCACCATCTGAGATGCCAGAACCGAACTACATCGACCACATTGAGGAGCCTTTTATCAAGGCGCAGATTATCTCGAAGGCAGAGTATGTGGGGCCCATCATCACGCTGTGTATGGAGAAGCGTGGTATCCTGAAGAACCAGACTTACCTCACCAGCGACCGGGTGGAGCTGTCATTTGAGATGCCACTGGCCGAAATAGTTTTCGACTTCTTTGACAAACTCAAAACCATTTCCCGTGGTTACGCTTCGTTGGACTACGAACTGATTGGTTTCCGTCAGTCGAACATGGTAAAGCTGGACGTAATGCTGAACGGAGAGCCTGTGGATGCCTTGTCAGCCATCGTGCACCGCGAGAAAGCCTATGACTGGGGCAAGCGCCTCTGCGAGAAGCTTCGTGAGCTACTGCCACGTCAGATGTTTGAGATCGCCATTCAGGCGGCCATTGGTCAGAAAATCATCGCCCGCGAAACAGTGAAGGCCCTGCGCAAGAACGTACTGGCCAAGTGCTACGGCGGTGACATTTCGCGTAAGCGCAAGCTCCTCGAGAAACAGAAGAAGGGTAAGAAACGCATGCGCCAGGTTGGCAACGTGGAGATCCCACAAGAAGCCTTCTTGGCTGTACTTAAACTCGACTAACATTACCAAGCCCCGACGTGCCCCTGCGCGTCGGGGCTTGTCGCTTATAGTTGCCTGGCGAAGGCATCGTGTCAGAACCCCTGGCCCTATACATCAACACAGAACTCTTAACTCATAACTTTCAATTAAAAACATGATTCTGCTCGACGGTAAAAAAACATCCGAAGCCATTCAGCAAGAGATTGCAGCTGAAGTTGCCGAAATTAAAGCCAATGGAGGCAAGGTGCCGCATCTGGCGGCGATACTGGTAGGCAATGACGGCGGCTCTGTCACGTATGTGAACAACAAAGTGCTGGCCTGCGAAAAAGTAGGTTTTGGTTCTACGCTGGTGCGTTACGAAGATGATGTGACCGAAGAAGAATTGCTCAGCAAGATACAGGAACTGAACGAGAGCGAGGAAGTGGACGGTTTTATCGTGCAGCTGCCGCTACCCAAGCACATCAACACCCAGAAGGTGCTGGAGGCGGTTGATCCTAAGAAAGATGTGGATGGTTTCCATCCGGCTAACGTAGGCCGTATGGTCGCTGGTCTGACCTCTTTCCTGCCAGCCACTCCTTATGGTATCCTGCAACTAATCGAACGCTACGGCATCGAAACGAACGGCAAGCACTGCGTTGTGATCGGCCGCAGCAACATTGTGGGTTCTCCTATGAGCATCCTGATGGCTAAGGCCGCCTACCCGGGCAACGCTACTGTAACACTTTGCCACCGCAACACCGTTGACCTGCCTTATTATACCCGCCAGGCTGATATCATCATTGCGGCCGTAGGTTTGCCAGGTCTGGTAACCGCCGACATGGTGAAAGAAGGCGCTGTGGTGATCGACGTGGGTACCACCCGTGTACCTGATACTTCACGCAAGTCTGGTTACAGGCTGCGTGGAGATGTTGATTTTGACAATGTGGCTCCTAAGTGCAGCTATATCACACCCGTGCCAGGTGGCGTAGGGCCGCTGACAATCGCCATGTTGCTGAAAAATACCTTGAGAGCCGCAAGAAAAGAGGTATACGCCTAAGGCTTTTGCATGCTTTAAAATCTCTTTAACCCCCTCCTGGAAACAGGAGGGGGTTTTATCTTTTATGGTAGCGGCTTCTCCAAAGGCCTCTTCGTGTGAGTGTCCGTGCACGAATCGGACTGTTGCGGTCCAAGGTGCATACCCGAAATCATGAGGTTACCCGAACTCTTAATCTGCTCAGGTATAACGGAACATAAGTTGCTCTCTACCTTGTTGCTTTTTTGACTAACTTTGCAAGTTCGGTGCGGGCTTATAATTATGACAGGTATAGCCGCACCATTATTTAATGAAGGCCTGTACCTGATGTTTCAGGTATAGCCATTGGAATACAGATTTGGAAACGACAAAAGCATACAAAACAGCCTCCATTCATTCAGTGCCCAAAGACGGCAGTGAACTTCCGCTGATGGAGGCATTTTATACGATACAAGGCGAAGGTGGCAACACCGGCACGGCAGCTTACTTTATCAGGCTTGGTGGCTGTGATGTGGGCTGTCACTGGTGCGATGTAAAAGAGAGCTGGGACGCCGAGCAGCATCCACTCACTCCTATAGGGGAAATTGTGACAACCGCTAAAACCTTTCCGGGTAAAACCGTCGTAGTAACAGGCGGCGAACCGCTGCTTTATAACCTCAACCCGCTAACAGCCGGATTGCAGGAAGCAGGTATACGCACCATGATCGAAACCTCCGGGGCTTATCCTTTGAGCGGTTACTGGGACTGGGTGTGTTTGTCTCCCAAGAAGTTCAAGGCGCCCGATGCTTCTGTATATCCTTTTGCAGATGAGCTAAAAGTCATTATATTTAACAAATCGGATTTTGCATGGGCCGAAGAGCATGCGGCAAGGGTAGGAGCTGAGTGTAAGCTATACCTGCAGCCAGAGTGGAGCAAAGCCGGGCAATTGATGCCACTTATTGTCGAATACGTTAAAAACAACCCCCAATGGCGTGTGTCTTTGCAGACGCACAAGTACATGGATATTCCTTAAAAAGCTATGCTTAAGCCGCTGCTTCTTCTGACTCTGATTACATTTAGTGTAGCGACCTCCTGTCTGGCACAGGGCAGACCGGCCTCCAATTCCAGGAAAGCAGTAACACTTTACTACAAAGCAGAAGAAGCCGCACAGGCACGCGATTTTAACAAGGCGCTTACCTACCTCGACGAGGCCATTGAGCGTGATCCAAAATACGCTGATGCTTACCTGAAAATTGCCCACCTGCACCGGGCCATGGGCAATAAGCCAGAGGTGTTCGAAAACCTGCAGAAAGGATTGGCGCTCAAGCCATTTAATGCCGGGTTGATGAACAGCTACTTCGACCTGGCTGACCTTTACTTCGAGCGGGCGACTACGAAAACGCCCGTAAATATTTCGAGCTTTTCCTGCGTGGAAAGCCGCGCAACGGGCGTATGGCCGACTTTGCCCGTCAGCAGATCCAGTCCGCTGATTTTGCTGCGGAGGCCATGAAGAAGCCAGTAAGCTTTAACCCGGTCAGACTGCCTGAAGATGTCAATCGCTTCGAGCTGCAGTACTTTCCCTCCACCACCGCTGACCAGCGTCACCTGATTTTTACGGCACGACTAGGACATCGCCCTGACCAGGACGAAAACATATTTGTGAGCCAGTACCGCGACAACAAGTGGAGTCCGCCTAGCTCTATTTCTCCTGCCATCAATACGACAGCCAACGAAGGTGCCGCTACTATTTCCGGTGACGGCAAAACACTTGTGTTCACTTCCTGCAACCGCTCCGACAGCCAGGGCGACTGTGATCTTTACATTTCTTTCAGGAGTGGTGACGAGTGGAGCAAGCCCAAAAACATGGGATCGGTGGTGAATTCCAAAGCCTGGGACTCACAGCCGAGCCTCTCTGCTGACGGACGTACCTTGTACTTCACTTCTACAAGACCAGGTGGCATTGGCAAAGAAGATATTTGGGTAACACGCCTGAACGAGGATGGCTCTTGGCAGAAACCTGAAAACATGGGAGAGCCTGTGAACTCCAGAGGTCGTGACATGGCTCCCTTCATACACGTTAGTGGGAGCACACTCTACTTTGTGAGCGACGGGCACTTGGGTATGGGAGGCCTCGACGTGTTTATGACGACGCAGGACAACAGAAGCAAGTGGAGTGATCCCGAAAATATGGGCTACCCCCTGAACACGCATGCTGACGAAGGATCGCTTTTCATTACAGCTGACAATAAAAAAGGCTATTATTCCCGCCAGGAGATGACGGAGGCAGGTGCTTCCACTATACAGCTTTACGAGCTGGACGTGCCGGAGAACTGGCGCAGCAAAGTGAATAGCACCTATGCCCAGGGTCGCGTATTTCATGCCGATACCAAAAAACCGATTGCTGCCGTGGTCCAGCTCTATGATGTGAGTGCCGACTCGCTTGTACAGCAGGTTAATTCCGACAAGGTATCGGGTGATTATACGATCGTGCTTTCGGAAGGAGGGCAGTATGGCCTTTACGTTTCAGCACCTGGCTTCCTGATGAACAGCCTGAGTTTTGACTATACTTCTGAAAAAGCCCTGAGCCCGGTGGCGCTTGACGTATACCTGAAACCGATCAAGTCCGGAGCAGCGATTGTGCTCAACAACCTGTTCTTCGACACGGGCCAGTATAAGCTGGAGCGCAAGTCGAAGACCGAGCTCGATAAGCTGATCACGTTCATGCAGCAAAACCCTTCCGTCCGAATTGAGATCTCGGGCCATACCGATGACATCGGCTCAGATGCCGACAACAAAGTCCTGTCTGAGCGTCGTGCCCGTTCTGTGGCCGATTACCTGCGCAGCAACAAAGTACCAAAAGACCGCATCACCTCCGTAGGTCACGGCGAGAGCAAACCGGTCAAACCCAATACCTCCGACGAAAATCGCAGCCAGAACCGCCGTATCGAGATGCGGGTGCTGTAGGCCGCTCTATACCAGCCGCGAGCTAAGCCCGTCCGCTCCCTTATCGCTATACCTGCCGAAACAGCAATCATTTGATATGAAAACGGCCCGCTACTGCAAAGTAGCGGGCCGTTCCTTTATCTAAACTCAGAAATTATCTATTCTCGATATCTACGTAGTTACGCTCTGTTTCACCAGTGTAGATCTGACGCGGACGGCCGATCGGCTCTTTCTGCTCACGCATCTCTTTCCACTGTGCGATCCAGCCTGGCAGACGACCCAGGGCGAACATCACCGTAAACATGTCGGTTGGAATACCAAGCGCACGGTAGATTATGCCTGAGTAGAAGTCTACGTTAGGGTACAGCTTACGCTCTACGAAATACGGATCGTTCAGGGCAGCTTCTTCCAGTTCCATCGCAATGGTCAGGATCGGGTCGTTGATGCCAAGGGCAGTCAATACCTCGTCAGCTGCTTTCTTGATGATGCGGGCACGCGGGTCGAAGTTCTTGTACACACGGTGACCGAAGCCCATCAGACGGAAAGGATCGTCTTTGTCTTTAGCTTTCGCAATGTATTTCTTAGAGTCGCCACCGTCAGCCTTAATAGCTTCAAGCATCTCGATTACAGCCTGGTTGGCACCACCGTGCAGCGGACCCCACAGGGCGCTGATACCGGCAGATACAGAAGAGTACAGGCTGGCATTAGCTGAACCTACCAGACGCACAGTAGACGTAGAGCAGTTCTGCTCGTGGTCAGCATGTAGGATAAGCAGCTTGTTGATCGCATCCACTACCACAGGATTGATTTCGTAATCTTCCGTAGGGAAGGCGAACATCATGTGCAGGAAGTTTGAGCAGTAGTCCAGCTTGTTCTTAGGGTAGTTCACCGGATGGCCTACAGAGTTTTTGTAAGACCAGGCAGCTATCGTAGAGATCTTAGCCATCAAACGGATGATAGAAAGATCCATCTCCTCTTTTGTCTGGTTCGGGTTAAGTGACTCCGGATAAAAAGCTGTCAGGGAGCTGATCATAGCAGACAGGATGCCCATTGGGTGCGCTGCAGACGGGAAGCCGTCCAGTATCTTGCGCATGTCCTCGTTCACGAGGGTGTGCATCTTGATCTTGCCGCTGAAATCATCGAGTTCCTGCTTTGTTGGCAGGGCACCGTAGATCAGCAGGTAAGCCACTTCAATGAAGTTTGACTTCTCAGCCAGTTGCTCAATCGGATAACCTCTGTAGTGCAGAATGCCCTGCTCTCCGTCCAGGAAAGTGATCGCACTCTTGGTAGCACCTGTATTTTTATAACCTGAGTCCAGGGTGATGTAGCCTGACTCCGAGCGCAAAGCAGCTATATCAATTGCTTTCTCATTCTCAGTACCAGTTACAACCGGGAACTTGTAGGACTTCCCCTCTAAAATTATTTCAGCGTGTTCTGACATGCCTGTATTTTTTATGTGTCCGTGAATTGTCTCTTATCGAAGCGAAATTATGTAAAAATGTAATTAAAATGAAATGGAATAACGGGATATATGGTAAATTAACAATGTTTTAACCCGCAGACCATACCAACCATTGTATAAACGACAATCCGCTAAAAAGTTTGGCTCTTTTGCACCTTATCTTACATTTCTTCGGCCTGTTTCATTACCAGGGACTGGAATTGTCTTCCTCTTCCGATGATCCACCAAAACCGTAGCGTGGTGTGTAGGGAGTGCCCCGGCCTTCCAGGTGGTTTTGCATATCGAGGTGCAGCTTGATGCGGTCAAGTCTTATAAACTCCGCCCACAGCTCCTGGTCACTTTCTGTCATCCGGTCGATCAGGTCTGCCAGCTGCAGACCTCCCGCTGCTTTCTGAAGTTCCCGGATGTAAGGGTCAGAGTCAACCATGCCCTGTATTTTTATTCTGAAATAGGTGTTCAGCTCCATATATCGCGCTTCATCCCAGCTTTCCATTTCCTGCTTCATGATCGCCCTCTTTTTTGGTTTATACTCATTCCTGTGCCATATGGCTGCATACACTTCCTAAAAGCCGTCCAGGCCCTTTCCGGATCCGGGTCATCAGGTTGCACGCCGGGCGGGTTGAACAGGCCCCAACGGTCCACGGCATAGTTCCAGGCGTCAAAGGTTTTTACCCATTCCACAAACAACAGGCGGTACTCCTCCAGCGCTTCTTTGATCAGGTGCAGGTAGTGGATATGCTCAAAGCCGAACATGGTCAGGGTGTTGCAATGGTTCTGCAGGTCACGGGCCGCCTTGCGGATCAGGGTGGCGCATTCCATCCGGATATCATACAGGTCACCACCCTCAGCGCCTGCCACTTTTACGCTCAGCATAGCGGCATCCTCCAGCATAAAAGCTTTGCTGCTGGCCAGGCGACGGTCATCATCAGGTATCAGATCACTGATTTTTTGTGTCAGGTCATAGATCTCGCGTCCCTTCTGGAAAAGCGGCATCTGGCGTGGGTTCAGGTGTTCTTCGTGCATAGGTGTCGTATTGTTCTGCCATGCCCGGTCTGCAACAACAGGTATAGGGATAGACAAATTTGTACAAAATACGTATAGATGTGAAGTTATAAAATATTACCGATTTTGAATTTAAAATGAAAGTGTGCTGTTCTGCAATTAAAGAGGGGCCGCACCTAACCGCAAGGAGGTAAAATTCTTCGTATAACATAACATAGGGCACAGGGGACAGCCCATTTTGTCGCCAAGCCACTCTTCCCCTGTTCCGGGCAATGGAAAGCAGCGCCCTGCTTCATGTGTACGTGTACGCATTTCCTGCCCGCATACCTGTGCATAAGCACATAGCCTCATACTATCAAAGGCCTGGCCGATGCGCGGGTACCGGATATACAAACAAGCAAAGTGGCATTCTTTTAAGGGATGCAGACCATAACATACTCAAATGATGACACATTCAGCTGACAGGCAGTAAACGGGCTCTTCTTTTCGGTGCCACTGCTTATTGCTCTCAGGTTTAAAATGATTCTCTAAAAATACGCCCTATGAATATTTTAGAAAAGATCAAGACCAATTACAGTGCCTCCATGAACGAGATGACAGTAGCTGCCTATCTTGAGGAGTGCCGGAAAGACCCGAAAATGTACGCCAAGCCCGCTGAGCGTATCCTCGATGCGATCGGGGAGCCCGAGATGCTCGACACGCGCCAGGACCCAAAACTGAGCCGCATCTTCTCCAACAAAAAAATCAAGATCTACCCCGCCTTCCGCGATTTCTACGGGATGGAAAGCACCATCGAGCAGATCGTGTCCTACTTCCGGCACTCGGCGCAGGGGCTGGAGGAGAAAAAGCAGATCCTATACCTGATGGGCCCGGTAGGGGGCGGCAAGAGCTCCCTGGCCGAAAAGCTGAAGCACCTCATGCAACAGCATCCCATCTACGTCCTTAAAGCCGGTGAGCAGATCAGCCCGGTATTTGAGAGTCCGCTGGGGCTGTTTGCCGACTATGCCGAAGAGCTGGAGGAGGAGTATGGTATACCTACCCGCTACATTCCGGGCTGCATGAGTCCTTGGGCCTCCAAGCGGCTGCGTGAGTTCGACGGCGACATCAACCGCTTTAAAGTGGTCCGGCTTTTCCCGTCTATTCAGGAGCAAATCGCTATTTCTAAGACCGAACCCGGGGACGAGAACAACCAGGATATTTCGACACTGGTGGGCAAGGTCGACATCCGAAAGCTGGCCGAGTACCAGCAGAGCGATCCGGATGCTTATTCCTATACCGGTGGCCTGTGCCTGGCGAACCAGGGCCTGCTGGAGTTCGTGGAGATGTTCAAAGCCCCGATCAAGGTGCTCAACCCACTGCTCACCGCTACCCAGGAAAAGAACTACAAAGGCACCGAACCCATTGGCGCCATCCCTTTCGACGGCATCATTCTGGCGCACTCCAATGAATCGGAGTGGGCCAAATTCCTCAACGACAAAAAGAACGAAGCATTTCTCGACCGCATCTACAAAGTGCAGGTGCCTTACTGCCTGCGCGTGAGCGAGGAGATCAAGATCTACGAAAAACTCATCCGCGAAAGCTCTCTCAAAGAGGCGCCCTGCGCTCCGAAGACCATTGAGCTGCTGGCCGAGTTTTCGGTGATGTCGCGTCTGAAGGAGCCCGAAAACTCCAGCATCTACTCCAAGATGCGAGTATACAACGGCGAGACCTTGCGCGAAACCGACCCGAACGCCAAGTCCATACAGGAGTATCGCGACGATGCTGGTATCAATGAAGGCATGCAGGGTATATCGACTCGATTCGCATTTAAAATCCTCTCCAAAGTATTCAACTTCGACAGCGAGGAGATTGCCGCTAACCCGGTGCATTTGCTGTATGTGCTCGAGCAGGAAGTGATCAAAATGATGCTGCCGCCCGAAACGGAGAGTAAGTATTTACACCTGATCAAGTCGGTACTGGCCAGCAAGTATGCTGAGTTTATATCAGACGAAATTCAGAAGGCCTACATCGAATCCTACAGCTCTTATGGGCAGAACATTTTCGAAAAGTATGTGGTGTATGCCGACCACTGGATGCAGAACAACGACTACCGCGATCCGGACTCAGGCGAGATCTTCGACCGCAGCATTTTGAACGATGAACTGGAGAAGATCGAAAAGCCAGCAGGCATCGCCAATCCGAAAGACTTCCGGGCTGAGGTAACGAACTTCTTTCTGCGCCACAAGGCCAACCACGGCGGTAAGAGCCCACGCTGGGACTCTTATGAAAAGATCAAAAACGTGATCGAGAAGAAGATCTTCACCAACACAGAAGACCTGCTGCCAGTGGTTTCCTTCAATGTGAAAACAAACGAGGAAGACGAGAAGAAACACCGTGACTTCACCCGCCGCATGCGCGACCGCGGCTACACCGACAAGCAGATCCGCATCCTGGTAGACTGGTTCATGCGCGTGCGCAAGACAATGGCATAGGAGGGGAGTATGAGCCACATCATCGACAGACGGAAGAACGATAAGGGGAAGTCTACTGGCAACCGGCAGAAGTTTCTGAAGCGGGTGGAGAACCAGATCAAGAAGGCTATACCTGACATCATCTCGCAGGAGAGCATCAAGGACAGCAGTACCGGTGGTAGTGTGAAGGTGCCTGTGCGCGGACTCGAAGAGCCGACTTTTCACCACGATCCCAAAACCGGTAAAAAGCAGACCGTGCGCCCCGGCAACGACAAGTACAGCGAAGGGGACCGCGTACCCAAACCCAAAGGGGGAGGGGCTGGCTCCGGCAGCGGACGGGGTAAGGGTTCCAACAGTCCGGAGGTGACCGAGGATGAGTTTACCGTGGTGCTGTCGCGGGAGGAGTTTCTGAAGTATTTTTTTGATGACCTCGCGCTGCCCAACATGGTGAAAAAACTGATGGACAGCACCGAGAATTTTGAGATGCGTCGAGCCGGTTATACCCGCGACAGCGTTCCTTCGCGCCTCAACATCAAGTCCAGCTACCAACAGTCGCTTGGGCGTCGACTGGCCCTCAAGGGCGTACTGGACAAGAAGTTGGCGCTGCTGGAGGAGCAGCTGTCGCTGGCGACCGACCCGGAGCAGAAAGCCGCCCTCGCCGAAGAGGTGGAGAAGGTGCGGCGACAGGCCAACACCCTGCCGTTCTTTGAAGACATCGACCTGCGCTACAACAATTTTGAGCGGGTGCCTATACCTGTTACTTCTGCCGTGATGTTCTGCATCATGGACGTGTCAGCCTCCATGGGGCAGCACGAGAAGGACATTGCCAAGCGATTTTTTACACTACTTTACATCTTCCTGACACGGCAGTACAAAAACGTGGATCTGGTCTTTATCCGGCACCATACCGAAGCCAAGGAAGTGAGCGAAGACGAGTTTTTTAACTCGCGGGAGAGTGGGGGAACCGTGGTGGCACCATCGCTTAAACTGATGGAGCAGATCATGCGCAGCCGCTACGATGATAGCTGGAACGTGTACTGTTGCCAGGCCTCGGACGGCGATGTGTGGTCGAAGCAGGATGCCACCGAATGCAAGCAGCTTCTGCTGGAAAATATCCTGCCCGTGATCCAATACATGGCCTACATCGAAATCAGTAACAATCCGCGTGAAAGTGACCTGTGGCAGGCCTACAGCCGCATCAGTGACGATGACTCTTTCTCGATCCGGCAGGTATACGAGCCCTTCGAGATCTGGCCTGTTTTCCAGGGACTGTTCAGGAAACGGAGTGCTGTCTAGATCAGGATTTACAGGATTTAAGGATTGACAGGATTTTCCTGTACACGATTGCTACCCCAGCGTTACCCTTGAACCTGTACATTCCCAGATTTCTCCCTAAGGTCGAAATGATATAAAAGAATCAATTAAAGGTTAAGAATATTTAATCCTGAAAATCCTAAAATCCTGTAAATCCTGATCCATGAATGAAAAAGAAAAATACCGGGCGATGTTTTGTGATCCGAACTGGGATTATGAAACGCTGCAGGCGGCCGACGAGGTGATCAGCCGGATCGGGCAGGAGTACCTCAAACTGAAGACCTACCCGAACCAGATCGAAGTCGTGACCTCGGAGCAGATGCTCGATGCCTATGCGCTCACGGGACTACCTACCTCTTACCCGCACTGGAAATTCGGCAAGGATTTCGTGCTCAACCAGAATAACTATACCAAGGGCCGCATGGGACTCTCGTATGAACTGGTGATCAACTCCAATCCCTGCATCAGTTACAATATGGAGAACAACTCCACTTGCATGATGCTGCTCGTAATAGCCCACGCCTGCCAGGGACACAATGCTTTTTTCGCGAACAACTACATGTTCCTCGACTGGACTTCAGCTGACTCTATCGTGGACTACATGGCCTTTGCGCGGGAGTATATTCTGAAGTGTGAGGAAGAGTACGGGGAGGAGGAAGTGGAGCGGGTGCTCGATGCGGCCCATGCGCTGATGAACTATGGTGTAGACAAGTATAAGAAGCCTACTAAACTATCGGCGCTGGAGGAGAACGAGCGTCTGAAGAAACTCACAGCCATCCGGCACGAGAACTACAACGAACTCTGGCGCACCTTACCACAGGGAACTGATGAGCCGGAATTGCTCACTTCAGACGAAGGCCGCTTTCCGAAAGAGCCCGAAGAAAATATCCTGTACTTTATAGAGAAGTATGCCCCCGCTATGCCGCCATGGAAGCGCGAGATCGTGCGCATTGTCCGCAAAGTGTCGCAATACTTTTATCCGCAGGGAGCCACCAAAGTTATGAACGAGGGCTTTGCCACCTTTGTGCACTACCACATCATCAACAAGATGTTCGAGGAGGGCTACCTTAATGACGGCTTCATGCTCGAATTCATCAAGAGCCACAGCAGCGTGCTCTTCCAACCGGAGTACAATAGCAAGTTCTACTCCGGCCTCAATCCCTATACCCTGGGCTTCAACATTTTCATGGACATCAAGCGCATCTGCCAGGAGCCGACCGAGGAGGACAAGGCCTGGTTTCCGGACCTGATCGGTAAAGACTGGCTCGACCAGGTGCTCTATGTGATGGAAAACTTCCGCGATGACAGCTTTATTCTGCAGTACCTCTCCCCGAAAGTGATCCGGGACATGAAGCTGTTTACGATCATCGACAATGAGGGAGAGTCTGAGTTCCAGATCGGAGCCATCCACAACGAGCGCGGCTACCGTCGGGTGCGGGAGCAGCTGGCGTCACAGTACGATCGCTCCAGCTACATCCCCAACATACAGGTTACCCGCGTAGACCGCCACCAGACCAGCAAGCTATACCTGACGCACTACATGCAGAAGGATCGGAAGCTCGAGACTAAGAGCGCCCGTCAGACCATGGCGCATCTGCGCTACTTGTGGGGATTTCCGGTGGAGCTGCACTCCAAGAATAAGCTGGGAATCAATGAGAGCTCCTTCGAAGTGAAATAGCAGCAGGGGAGTAGTAAAGGCCTTACTTTACTGCCGCACTCTCGTGCGAATAAACTCCTGCAGCCCCTGCTCAAACAACTCTACTTCCTCCATGGTATTATAAGGTGCCAGACCAATGCGTACCCAGCCGCCCATGGGGTTCACACCCAGTTTGTCAGCCATGGTAGAGGCGTAAAAATGGCCATCGGCGATGCACATGTTGTAATGTTCGGCAAACCAGCCCGATACTTCACGGACTTTTATACCTGGTAGCGTGAAGGCAAAGGTGGGGGTCTTGTAGGTGCCCTCTGCTGCGCGATAAAGCTTCAGGCCAGGTACTTGCCGCAGAAAACTGTCCATTCGGGCCGTCAACTCCTGCTCGTGCTCTTCGATGCGCTGCATCCCCGATTTGAGCCGTGCTCTTCGGCTATCTCCTTCACCCAATTGCTCTATAAAGGTAATCGCTCCGATAAGACCGGCTATCGCTTCGTGGTTTTGTGTGCCTGTCTCGAGTTTGTCTGGTATCTGCTGCGGGGCAGGGGCCAGCTTGTATACCTGCAGTTTCTCAAAAAGCGAGGCCGCGATCACAGCTATGCCGATGTGCGGACCGAAAAACTTGTAGGCAGAACAAAACAGGATATCGCAGCCCAGTTCCTGAAAGTCGATCGGCAGGTGCGGCACAGCATGCACGGCATCAAGCACCACAATCGCGTTCACCTCCTTTGCTCTGGCAATCACCCGCCTTACATCGGTCACCGTTCCCGTGACATTCGACGACATGCCCACTGCCACCAATTTGGTTTTCTCGGTGATCAGCTCGTCCAGCTTATCCAGGTTCAGGGTATAGGTGTCGGTGTTCAACTCTATGAAACGCACCCTGGCGCCCTTGTCTTTAGCCAGTGTCACCCAGGGATCAACGTTGGCGCGGTGGTCCATTTCAGTCACAACTACTTCGTCGTCGGAAGAAATAAAGCTGCCCAAACTGCGGGCGACGCTGAAGGCCAGGGTCGTCATGTTCTGCCCGAAAGCCACTTCTTCGGGAGCACAGTGCAACAAATCCGCCACCGCCTTGCGACCTTCCAGCAGCAGGTTGTCGGTGCTCACGCTGGTCGGGAAAGCGCCGTGCAGGTTGGCCATGCCACCGGTGATATAGGCCATCATACCGTCGATGGCCTGCTGCGCCATTTGAGTGCCGCCGGGTCCGTCGAAATAGATGAACGGTTTTTTGTCGTCTGATTCCCGCAAGGCTGGAAAGGCTGCGCGAAGCTTTACTACTGCGAGATGACTCATAAGCTGCTTATCTGGATGGCCGGCTAAAGGACCGGTTAGTCATTAAAGTGATACAGGAACGTCACGATCCCGTTATAAGCCGGTTTACGGCTGTTCTCGATTTCGAGGGTAACCTCAATCTGCGTTTTGGCGATCCCGCGCAGGTTTTTAACTGAAAGCATTTTGGCACGCAGGCGCACACGACTGTTTACAGCTACGGCCTGGTTGAAGCGCAGACTTTCTATCTCGTAGTTCACCTGCATCTTTACATTCCCGATTTTCACGATCTGTCCCCACAGGTATGGCAGCAGCGACACCGTGAGGTAACCGTGCGCGATGGTTGATCTGAACGGAGTTTCGATGGTAGCGCGGTTCTCGTCGAGGTGGATCCACTGGTGATCGAGGGTAGCGTCAGCGAAGTTTTTGATTTGCTCTTGCGTGATGGTGTGGTACTCGGATACCCCCAGTTCTTTCCCCTGGTAAGACTCCAGTTCTTCCAGGCTGTTGATAGTAATTTGGCTCATGTCAGGTTTAGTGTTTGTGTTGGAGGTATAAACATACGTTTTATTCTGGAAAATTAGTTGTTTCCTATGTTTAAGAATGTGGTGGTACATGTGGTTTATACTGCAAGTTTAGCGTTAGCGCAAATGTGGTGGTGCATGATGGCCAGTTTGTATTTGGCAAAGCGGCGGCTGTAGGTATAGCAACTTGTGCTGTTGTATAGCTTGCCCTGGCCGGGCGGGCCTCACTTTTTGTCTTGACACAAAAAGTAAGCAAAAAAGTCAAGACCC
>NZ_AKIS01000122.1:0-16331 GCF_000277005.1 Pontibacter sp. BAB1700
GGACGTGCTGCGAGAATAATCAAATCCGATTTTTGCCAGCCTGACGTTACGCGGTCCAGGGCGGTCATGCCGCTTGGCACACCGGTCAGACCATCAGTCTGCTTGCGCTTCTCCTCCAGTTCCTTGATGGCCTGGTGCATCAAAGAGCGCATATCGTCAAAGTTCTTGCGGATGTTCGACTCGGATACCTCGTAGAGTTTCGCCTCTGTCTTGTCGAGGAGTTCGAATACGTCGGTGGTATCTTCAAAAGCGCTCGAAAGCACCTCAGAGGAAATCGAAATCAGGTCGCGCTTGATCGAATTCTCCGTGATGATACGGGCGTGGTATTCGATGTTCGCCGCCGAGTTTACGCGGGTGGTCAGCTGCGTCACATAATAAGCACCGCCAGCCAGCTCCAGTTCGCCGTTTTCACGCAGTTCATGCGTTACGGTCAGAATATCGATTGGCTCTGACTTATCGAACAGGGCCAGAATCGCTTTAAAAATACGTTGGTGCGCCTCTTTGTAAAAAGAACTGGGGCGCAGAATGTCGATCACTGTGGTCAGCGCATCCTTCTCCAACATCAGAGCGCCTAGCACGGCCTCCTCCAAATCTAGTGCCTGCGGCGGTTTTTTACCCAACTCTGCCACGGCAGGGGCTTTTTTGGCCCAATTGCCACGGTTGCCAGTTGGCCGCACGTTCATTTTCATCTCCTCCATAAGCACAAATTTAAAAAGTAAGCCGTCCAAGTAATCCACAAATTACGGAAGATATCCACATATTAGCGTATAGCTATTTACATTTAACTTAGGAATTATAATTTTGTCGGTTCGCTAAATGGATAGCATGGATTATGGAGAGAACGGATTTTAAACATATTCACCTAATCGCCACGGGCGGTAGCATCATGCACAACCTGGCGCTGGCGCTGCATGACCAGGGTATAAAAGTGACGGGATCGGATGACGAGATCTACGAGCCGGCTAAAAGCCGCCTGGCTGCTGCAGGTATACTGCCGGCCGAGGAGGTTGGTTCCCGGAAAAACTGGATAGTAAACCTGATGCCGTGATTCTGGGGATGCACGCCCGCGCTGACAACCCGGAACTGCTGCGTGCGCAGGAACTGGGTATACCTGTCTACTCCTTCCCCGACTTCATTTACGAGCTGAGCAAAAACAAGCAGCGCATCGTGATCGGCGGCAGCCACGGCAAGACGTCCATCACCTCTATCATCATGCATGTGCTGCAGCATTGCGGCCGCCTGTTCGACTACGCTGTGGGTGCCCAGTTGCAAGGCTTTGACCGCATGGTGAAGCTCACAGAGGAGGCTCCGATCATCATCATCGAAGGCGACGAGTACCTCTCCGATCCGATCAAGCGTGTGCCGAAGTTCCACCTTTACCATCACCACATCGGGGTGATCAGCGGCATTAGCTGGGACCATATCAACGTTTTCCCGACGCCGGAGATATACCGCGACCAGTTCCGCATTTTCGCGGAGATGACGCCAAAGGCCGGTACCCTGATCTATAACCAGGATGATGAGCAGGTACAGCTGGTAGCCGTGCCGCGCAACCCGGCTGACATTGCCTACATCGGCTATACCGTGCATCCGCATAGCATCCGCAACGGCAAAACCATTCTGCATACCAAGAAAGAGGGCGATGTGGAGATTCCGCTATTCGGGGAGCACAACCTGCGCAACATCAGTGCGGCCAAGGAGGTCTGCAAAAAGATCGGCATCAAAGCGCATGATTTCTACGAGGCGCTTAAGACTTTCAAAGGAGCTGCCAAGCGCCTGGAGAAACTCGGCGAGAATAACAACTCGGTGATCTTCCGCGACTTCGCCCATGCTCCTTCCAAAGTAAAAGCAACGACGGAAGCCGTGAAAACACAGTACCCGCAGCGCAAGCTGGTGGCCTGCGTGGAGCTGCATACCTTCAGCAGCCTGAACAAGAACTTCCTGCCGCAGTATGCCGGCGCCCTTGACAAAGCCGATGTGCCAATTGTGTTCTTCAGCCCTAAAACGGTGGAGCATAAGCGCATGGAAATGCTGTCGGAAGAGGACCTGCGCAATGCTTTCGGTAATCCGCAGCTGCAGGTATTCACTGATTCTAACGCATTACTGGAGCACCTGAAAGGAATGGACTGGCAGAACGCCAACCTGCTGCTAATGAGCTCCGGCACTTATCAAAACCTTGACCTGGAGGCGCTCAAAAAAGCGGTTCTGTAAACCAACTCTGTATGAAGCTGAACCTGAAGCGCCCTATCGTATTTTTTGACCTCGAGACCACCGGCACCGACATTTGCAAAGACCGCATCGTCGAGATCAGTGTATTGAAAGTAAAACCAGACGGCGAAGAAATCCTCAAAACACGCCGCATCAATCCAACTGTGCCGATTCCCCTGGAGTCGAGTTTAATTCATAAAATCTACGACGAGGACGTAAAGGACTGCCCTACTTTCCAGCAGGTAGCGCGCAACCTGTACCAGTTCCTGGAGGGCTGTGACCTGGGTGGCTACAACCTGGTGCGCTTCGACATTCCTTTGCTGGCTGAGGAGTTTCTGCGGGCAGGTATAGACTTCGACATTGACAACCGCCACGTAGTGGACGCATGCCGCATTTTCCATATGATGGAGAAACGCACGCTATCAGCCGCCTATAAGTACTACTGCGACAAAACGCTGGAGAATGCACACAGTGCTGAGGCTGACACCGTGGCGACTTACCACATTCTGAAAGCACAGCTGGAGCGTTACGAGAACACAGTGGTGGAAGTAGCCGAAGGCATAGAGGAAACGCCTATTCAGAATGACATGGCGCAACTGCACAAGTTCACCTTTGAGAAATCCGCTGACCTGGCCGGCCGCATTGTATACAACAACGCCGGGCAGGAAGTATTTAACTTTGGCAAGCATCGCAATGTGCCCGTAGAGGAAGTGCTCAGCAAAGAGCCAAGCTACTACGACTGGATGATGAAAGGCGACTTCCCGCTGTACACCAAAAAGATCCTCACCCGCATCCGACTACGGAATATGCAGAGCAGTGTGTCTTAAATCTTTATATAGGCCCCCTACCACAAGGATTTATAGTCTTAAAAGATTTTCAGGATTTCAGATGACTTAGATCCCATCAATTATAAAAAAGAGCGGGCTGCCAGAAATCTGGCAGCCCGCTCTTTTTAGGGTAGCTGTCTCCCGGACTAATTCTGTCCTGAGTTCTTCAGCCTGACACCTTGCAGTAGATTATTGCCTTCCTGCACCTTGTGGCGGCAGTCGTAGCCAGCGGCACGGATCGAGCACTGACAGCCGGTGATCCGGTTGTCCTCGAAGGTAAAGTAACAGAAGTCGCAACCGGCTGTGGCTTCGCAAATGTGCTTCATCGACTTGCTGCTCAGGTATAGGCTATTGTCTGAAGACACATCCAACTCCAGTGCCATAGAGCGGAAAGAGCCGTTGTGTATCCCCAAACCTACCAGATAGTAGGTAGCAGGCAGCTTTTTGTTGTCCTGCACCTTATGGATCGTCACTTTATTCACCACCGTTCCGTTTCCAAACTCCTTTATAAAAGGCTGTATCAACTCCTGCTGCGGCACCACAAAGTCAATCTCGTCAAACACCACCTGCGCCAACAATTGCCCGTCATACTTTGGTCCGGCCTCCTCGTCAAGCGGCTCCTCCTCACTTTCTTCGGGGAAAGCTTCGCGGCGGGTACAGCCAGCGGCTACAAGTAGGATCAGGGACAAGGCCAGCGACCAGCGCAGGCAGGTCAGCAGCAGGTGCCGGCCATTGGCTAAGGGTGATGCAGTCATGTAGGTTTATCGGGTTAGTGATTATTTCTTGTAGTACTTCAGCGCTTCCGGCATATAGCTCTGCAGGTTAGCGCGACGCGTACCGGCACTCGGGTGCGTGCTCAGGAACTCCGGTGGTGCCTGACCGCCAGACTTAGCTCCATGCGCTCCCAGAAAGGTATAGCTGCCTGTGGATCGTAGCCGGCCATCGCCATAAAGATCAATCCCAAACGGTCGGCTTCGCTCTCCTGGTTACGGCCATACTTAAGCAGACCCAGTGTTGATCCGGCGCCATAGGCTGTCATGATCAATTGCTGTGCTACACCTGGCTGCGTACCAGCCAGGGCAGAAAGCGTCTGGCCGCCAAACTGCTGGGCCAATTGCTGGCTCATGCGCTCGTTGCTGTGCTTGGCTATGGCGTGGGCGATCTCGTGTCCCATCACTACGGCCAAACCGGTTTCGTTCTGAGCAATCGGTAGTATACCTGTGTAAGTCACCGTCTTACCACCGGCCATGGCCCAGGCATTCACTTGTTCATCCTCGATCAGGTTGTGCTCCCAAGCGAAGCCCTGCAATTGGTCTGACATTCCGTTTGCAGCCATATACTGCTCCACGGCACGCTGAATGCGCTGACCGGTACGCTTCACCATGGCTGTGGCCTGTGCGTCGCGTGAGAGCTTGTTCTCTTTCAGGAACTGGTCGTAGGCGTCGTAACTCATTTGCATCATCTGCGCGTCTGACACGAGACTCAGCTGTCTGCGGCCTGTGATTGGCACCGTCGTACAGGCGACCATCATCACTGCCGCTATCGAAAAGGCAATTAACTTCTTGTACATAGTTTTAAAATTTAATGACTCTTAAAAAGGCTTTTCAAATTTTGAACCAATTTTTAGGAATCAAGATAGTGTGGATCATTTAATATGATAAAATTACTATACTTTAACCGATAAAACAAAGTGCAACCTGTCACAAAACCGCAGCCTGCCACCTTGTCCGGTCTAGATTAGGTATACGAACGCTATATTATAAAATGTTGTAAGCGCCATGAACACAATAAAGCGGACCTTCTCTTGTTAAAGTATAAAAAAGGCCTGCAATAAATTCGGCCGTGGGCTCACAGAAAAAATTGTTCTGAAACTGATTCTTTTTGCGGAATTATGCTGAACTAAAACTGCAGATAGCCTATTTTTGAGAATCGATAAAGAAAACGCCCTTAATCTTTTATGAAAATTATAGCCATCGGCCGTAATTATGCCGACCATATTGCCGAACTCAAAAACGAAGTACCAGACGAGCCGGTGATCTTCTTCAAGCCTGACACGGCCATTCTGCGCAATAACGATCCTTTTTACTATCCGGAGTACAGCCAGGACATCCACCACGAGGTAGAACTGATTCTGCGCATCAGCCGCGAAGGCAAGAACATCGACAAAAAGTTTGCCCACAAGTATTACGACGCCATCGGCTTAGGCATAGACTTCACGGCCCGCGACCTGCAGGCCAAGGCCAAAGCTAAGGGTCTGCCCTGGACGCTGGCAAAAGGCTTTAACGGTTCTGCCCCGGTGTCGGAGTTTGTGCCGCTTGAGCAGTTTGAGGACCTGCAGGATATTAAGTTCCGCCTCGATGTAAACGGTGAGACGAAGCAGCAGGGCAACTCGAAGATGATGTTGAACACCTTTGACGACATCATCGCCTATATCTCCCGCTTCATCACCCTGAAGAAAGGCGATATTATCTTTACAGGTACGCCTGAGGGAGTTGGTCCGGTGCAGATCGGCGACAGATTGGAAGGCTATGTTGAAGATAATAAACTACTTGATTTTGAAATTAAATAAGCGCCTGGCGCTCCTTTTCGCTTACGTTTTTACCACCCTTGCAGCAGCTGCTCAACCAGCACCGGAACAAGGCTACTTTATGTTTCCCATTAAGCCGGGAATGCGCAACTACTTGTCGGGCTCCATGGGTGAGATACGCTCCACTCACTTCCATGGCGGACTTGACATCAAGACCGACCAACGGGAAGGCCTGTCGGTATACGCTGCCGCAGACGGATATATTTCGCGTGTAAAGATGTCTACCTACGGATATGGCAACATCATTTATGTCACGCACCCCAACGGCCTCACCACCACCTACTCGCATTTGCTGGCCTTTTATGATCCCCTGGCAGACTATATCCTGCAGAAACAGTACGAGAAAGAAACCTTTGAAATAGAGCTGTTTCCCGAGAAGAACCTGTTTCCGGTGAAGAAAGGGCAAATCATCGCTTTGTCCGGTAACACAGGGGGCTCCGGCGGCCCGCACCTGCACTTTGAGATTCGCGACTCCGAAGACCGTCTGTACAACCCGCTGCGCTGGGGATTCAAGGAGATTATCGACACGACGCCGCCCGACCTGCTTGGTTTAGGTATACAGCCGCTCAACATCTATGCCCGCATCAATCAGGAGTTTGCTCGTCGGGAGTATACTCCAAAGAAAACCAATGGCGTCCATACCTTGCCGGACACGGTGTTTGCGCATGGCCTGATCGGCTTTGAGCTGCAGACCATCGACCGCTACGACGATACCCAGAACCGTAACGGTACGCAGGATGTGACCGTGTATGTGAACGACAAACAGGTATACAACCACCACATTGACCGCGTACCCTTTGAGCTCTCGAAGCAGGTATCGCAACACGTGAACTATGGTGTGTACCGTCGCACAGGGCGCACCTTCCAGAAAGCCTATGTGGACTACGGCAATGACCTGCCACTCTATACCGCGCCTCAAAACAGGGGCAGGTTAAATGTGCAGGCTGACTCGATCTATCATGTGCGACTGGTAGCGAAAGACACTTACAACAATGCCTCTACCCTGACCTTTGTAGTAAAGGGACAGAAACCGAGCTTCACGCAGGCGACAAACGGCAAGGTAACCAAGCCACAGCTAAGCTACGAGATCGTCGGCAACATCTTAAAAGTGAATGCCTCGGATACCTCCGCCACCCCACGCAACGTGGAGATGGTGGTCAATAACCAGCGACTAACGCTGGTACCAAGCTATACCAAAGGCGCTGCCTCGGTGAGCTTATATGACATGCGCGGCGGTTTGCCTGAGTCGCTGGAGTACTGCGGCACTTCCACCCCACTCGACCTGCAGGCAAGTATACCTGCGGGGCAGGAGCACAGCTTCAGCAACCGCGACATGACCATCCGCTTCGCAAAGGAGAGCCTGTACGACACGCTATACCTGCAAGCAAAAAAAGAAGGCGATGTCTATACCATCGGCGATTATTTTACGCCATTGCATAAGCCTATCAAAGTGACCATTACACCTAGTACGCCGGTAACAGACAAGAGCAAAGCCGCTGTTTATTATCTGGGCCTGGGCAAAGGACGCGGTATGCTGGGCGGCGCCTGGGACGGCAACAGCATTACCTTCTCAGCTAGGGCAATGGGTAAGTTCAAGGTGCTCGAGGACGTAAAGGCCCCAACGATCAAGCTGCTTAGCAAAAGTCCGACACAGATCAGGTTCAGGATTGGCGATGACCTGTCAGGCATCAACTCTTTCCGCTGCGAGGTAAACGGCAAGTGGTTGCTAATGAAATACGAGCATAAAACTGCCACCATATACTCCGAAAAATTAGATAAAAGCATACCTTTGTCAGGTAAAGTGGTTTTGAAGGTAAAAGACAACGCCGGAAACGAAGCTGAGTTTACGACCACCATCTAAAACCAGGTTACTCTACGCAATGGTTTTACTTGCGAAAGACAACCTGTAAAGGACATTACCTACTGGATGATACTGAAAAAGGCTGAAGGTGCAAGGTATAGCGTATACCTGCGTCATCAGCAAAATACAGAAACCCATGGAACTGAAAATCGGAGACAAGGCGCCTGAGTTTGAGGCGCAAGACCAAAGCGGCAATACCGTAAAGCTGAGCGACTACCGCGGCAAAAAAGTGGTGCTCTATTTCTACCCGAAAGACAATACCCCTGGCTGCACCGCCCAAAGCTGTAACCTGCGCGACAACTACAGTGCCCTGCGGGCCCAAGGCTACGAGGTGATTGGCGTGAGCATCGACAGTGAGAAGTCGCACCAGAATTTTATCAGCAAATACGAACTGCCTTTTACACTGCTGGCCGACACCGATAAAAAGATAGTAGAGCAGTACGGTGTGTGGCAAGAGAAATCGATGTATGGCCGCAAGTACATGGGCACGATGCGCTATACCTTCGTCATCGACGAGGAGGGCACCATCACCGACATCATCACAAAAGTGAAAACGGCCGACCACGCCGCCCAGATTTTGAAAAAGTAACGCAAAGCGCAGTCGTCCGAAAAGGCGGCTGCGCTTTTTTCGTTGTATATTTGCTCTATCAAAAGAGAAACAGGACCATGGCTACAGCAAGTCAGGTATAGCCCGACCCAATCGCTGTGGAGAAACACTTTGGTGGTTATTTTGAATCAAAAATTTAACTATCAACAATTTAAAAAATTAACAATCAACAATTTAACAATTCATATATCGTGAACCCACACAACAAAAGCATCGACGAGCTGAAGCAAATTGCCTCGCAGGTACGTCGTGATATCGTGCGCATGGTGCATGCGGTAAACTCGGGCCACCCAGGCGGCTCGCTTGGCTGCACGGACTATTTCGTGTCGCTCTATTTCCGCGTGATGAACTACAAGCCATCTCCATTTAACATGGACGGTGAAGGCGAAGATCTATTTTTCCTTTCCAACGGCCACATCTCACCAGTATGGTACAGTGTGTTGGCTCGCGCTGGCTTCTTTGAGGTGTCCGAACTGGCTACCTTCCGCAAGATCAACTCTCGTTTGCAAGGTCACCCAGCCACTGAAGAAGGCCTTCCGGGTATTCGTGTAGCGTCTGGCTCACTGGGTCAGGGTCTGTCGGTGGCAGTTGGTGCCGCACAAACCAAAAAGCTCAACAAGGATAACAACCTGGTGTATGTGCTGATGGGTGACGGCGAACTGGGCGAAGGTCAGGTATGGGAAGCAGCCATGTATGCTGCCCACAACAAAGTAGACAACCTGATCGCGACCGTGGACCGCAACTACCAGCAGATCGACGGTGGTACGGAAGAGGTACTGGCGCTGGGCGACCTGCGTGCTAAGTTCGAAGCATTCGGCTGGCATGTATTGGAGGCTGACGGTAACAACTTTGAGACTTTGCTGCCTGCTTTGGAAGATGCCAAAAGAGCCACTGGAAACGGTAAGCCTGTCATGATTCTGATGAACACAGAAATGGGCTTTGGCGTGGACTTTATGATGGGTTCGCACAAATGGCATGGTGTAGCACCAAACGACGAGCAGCTGGAAATAGCACTTCAGCAACTGGCAGTAGAGCAAGCTTCAGATTACTAAGGAAAACACAGAGATGAAAGAATATACATATTCAGAAAAAAAAGACACCCGTTCTGGTTTTGGCGCTGGCTTGCTGGAGTTGGGTCGCACTAACGAGAACGTAGTAGCCCTTTGTGCTGACCTGATCGGTTCGCTTAAAATGGACGCGTTCAAAAAGGAGTTCCCAGAGCGCTTCTACCAGGTAGGTATAGCTGAGGCCAACATGATGGGTCTGGCAGCAGGTATGACCATTGGTGGAAAAATCCCGTTCACCGGAACATTCGCTAACTTCTCGACTGGCCGCGTGTACGACCAGATTCGTCAGTCCATCGCCTACTCAGGCAAGAACGTGAAAATATGTGCTTCGCACGCCGGTTTGACACTGGGCGAAGACGGTGCCACGCACCAGATCCTGGAAGATGTGGGTATGATGAAAATGCTGCCGCACATGACCGTGATCAACCCATGCGACTTCAACCAGACCAAGGCAGCCACCATCGCAATTGCCGAGCATGAGGGTCCGGTATACCTGCGCTTCGGTCGTCCTGCTGTTCCTAACTTCACCCCTGCCGACCAGAAGTTCGAGATCGGCAAAGCGGTGATGCTGAACGAGGGTACGGATGTTACCATCATCGCCACTGGTCACCTGGTATGGAAAGCCATTGAGGCGGGTCATAAGCTGGCTGAGAAAGGTATCAACGCCGAGATCATCAACATCCACACCATCAAGCCGCTTGACGACGAGGCTATCCTGAAGTCGGTTGGCAAGACCAAGTGCGTGGTAACCGCCGAAGAGCACCAGATGAACGGTGGATTGGGTGACTCTGTGGCGCAACTGCTGGGCCGCCAGCTGCCTGCCCCACTGGAAATGGTAGCCGTGAACGACTCTTTCGGCGAGTCTGGCACACCAGACCAGTTAATGGAGAAGTATGGCCTGAGCACCGAAAACATTGTGGCCGCCGCCGAGCGCGTGATGAGCCGCAAATAATACGAAGCTATACCTTAGCTTTTTATAAAAAGAGAGGCTGCACTGTTAAAGTGCGGCCTCTTTTATTTTTATGGACTATATTGCATATTCAGACAGGTTCAATCGCCCTGCCCCTGCTACCTGACACGTGGAAGACAAAGAGATCCTAGAAAAATTCGCTAACCCTGATAGCCGTAATCTGGCCTTCAACCAGCTTATCCGGAAGTACCAGCAAAAAATTTACTGGCACGTTCGGAAGATGGTGATTGACCATGACGACGCCGATGACCTCACGCAGGAGGTTTTCATCAAGGTATGGAAGAATCTGGAGAATTTCCGGCAGGATGCGCAGCTTTATACCTGGCTCTATCGTATCGCCACCAACGAGTGCCTTACCTTCCTTTCGAGTAAGCGCAAAAAATTCTTTTTACCCATAAACGATGTGGCCGCAGAGCTCACCGAGAAGATCGACTCCTCTCCCAGCATTGATGGGGACGAGATCCAGCTCAAACTTCAAAAGGCTTTGCTGAGACTCCCTGACAAGCAAAGGCTGGTCTTCAACATGAAGTATTACGACGAACTTAAGTACGAGGAAATCTCTGAAATCCTGGGCACATCAGTGGGTGCTTTGAAGGCATCTTATCATCATGCCGTAAAAAAAATTGAAGAATTTATTAAACAAGATTAAACTATAGAGCGCTACCGCTATCTAACTGATAAGTACATTGAATATGAAAAACGATTTTAAACTAAGCGACCTGCCCAAGCGCAACATCTACGAGGTGCCGGATAAGTACTTCGACAGACTGCCTGCGCAGATCATGGAGCGCACCGCTGGCGCCGGGTATAGCCCTGCGCCCTGGTATGCAGCCGCCTGGAAGCCGCTCAAGCTGGCTATGGCTCCTCTGGTGTTACTACTGGTCGCAGGTATCGTGTACTTCTCGCAACTGCGTCAGGAAAAAGAGGAACCGGGTGTTGTGCTGGCTACCGTTGGCGACGAAGCGATCATGGATTACCTAAGCACTTACGCTGTGCTGGAGAGTTCTGATTTTGCCGATATGACTACACTATCTAACCCTGAAATGACAGCCGAGTTTTTGAACGTGAGCTCAACAGCTGCCGAAGAGGAACTAGAATATTACCGATTGGATACGATTGACTACTAATTCACACATGAAAAGATTGCCCTGTATTTTACTTCTTTTTTGCGCTTTCACGTTTGGCAGCACGGCAGCCATGGCTCAGTCGGGCCGCCCGCAGGACAAAAACGTAGAAGCCGCCAAAGTGGCCTTCCTGACTGACAAGATGGAACTGACCGCCGAACAATCGCAAAAGTTCTGGCCGCTTTACAACGAGTACGAAACCAAGCGTCGCGAACTGGTTCGCTCCTACCGCAGCGGTTACCGCGAAGACGTGGACCAACTGAGTGATCAGGAAGCGAAAGCCCGTCTGGACGGCATGTTCAGCACCCGCGAAAGAGAACTGGAGCTGGAGAAGGAATATGTGGCACGTTACCAGCGTGTGATCTCTTCTAACCAGATCATCAAACTCTACCGCAGTGAGCGCGAGTTTACAAAGCTCCTCCTCAAAAAGCTGGAGGCCAACAACAAAGCACAGTAGTTTTTTTTGAATAGATAATTATAGTGAGAACAGCAAAAGGACCTGGCATTTTGCCTTGTTTTTTTCAGCAAAAAGCCCCTGCTATACCATTAGCAGGGGCTTTGCATTTTTCCGGGCTTGTGCTTAGTAAGCCTCCAGCAGAAAGCTGATATCATCGGTCGGCTTAAACTCCATTGCTGGCTTCCCCTGCAGGAAGATGCGCGCTGAGTGTGGGCCCAGCAGGTTTATTTTCTCCCCTTTTATACGTAGCATGCTGCCTTCCCGCAAACCAACTACAGGCTGACGATTGTGCACATGAAACTCCTGAATGCGGGTTTCACGAGTCTCGCCCATGTGTGTCGAGTCAGGAAGCGGATCAAGATAGTGTGGGTTGATGTTGAAAGGCACGAGTTGCAGCGCATCAAATGATTTCGGGAACACGATCGGCATATCGTTGGTCGTACCGATTGTTTTGCCTGCCACATTGGTTCCAGCGCTGGTGCCCATGTATGGCATACCCTGCTCGACCCGCTTCTGCAGTGGTTCGATTATTTTGTTGGCATAAAGCTGACGCAGCAACAAAAACGTATTGCCTCCGCCTATAAACACTGCTTCAGCCTGCTCTACTGCTGCAACCGCATTCTCCGCCTCATGCACGCCGCTTAACCTGATGCCCATCGCTTCAAATGCTTCGCGTGCTTTGGCAGAATAATCAGTATGGGAAATGCCACCCGGACGGGCATAAGGGATAAACAGGATGCTCTTGCGGTCACCCAGCAGTTCTTTTATCTCATTCTGGCAGTGCTCCAGGTAGCCAGTGCCGTGGGTGGTTGATGTGCTGATTAACAGAATATCTTTCTTTGGTAGGGCTTTTTTCATTTGTCTGTATTTTAGAAGATACGAGTCCCGTATACCTGCAAAAGTATCAAATTCCGGCGAACCCCTCTCCTTTCAGCTTTTATTCAGTTGCTATACCTGTCCAGATCAGCTGTATAAACAAAGCATACCTATACCCATTCTTGCTGCTATACCTGTTATCAGGTCTTCACTCTTAGCTTGATCGTTTCCAGGTAAGGATCCAGGGAGGCTTTGTTGGTGAGGGCGCGCACCAGTCCGATGGTTTTAAGATCGTATAGGAACCACACCTCCACGTAGTAATTATGAAACCAGTACAAATCAATTTTACACCATCCGCGGATGATGTGATGCAGGTATCGCCCTTGCTCCAACACCAATGCGGCCTGCTCCCGGGGCGAAAGCGAATTAAACTCAGTAATATTCAACATAGATCTACTCCATACCTTTGGCAATGAAAAAAGGCTGCCGGGGCAGCCTTTTGGTTAACGAAAATATCAGCGGTTTTGATATTAATTCAAATGTAGGGTGTATAACTCAAACCTGGTGGAGGCAAAACTCCAGTGCGAAGAAGAAGGATGAATCTCGACACCGTCCTCATCCATGATTGTCACGGCAAAGCCGTCACCCTGGTTGAGGGGCTCGGTAAAGTGCTTCACAGGATACACTCTCCCTTCCTCGATCCATTCTTCCGGTTCGAAAGCCGGCATCGACGCATCCACACACTTCGCGTAGACAGCCATATAGCTTGGGGGAACAAATAAATTTACCATGTGTATGTAACGTTTTCAGAAAGATAAATAATTCCTGCCAATCAGGAAACATTGCCCACATTAAATTTAGTGAAGGCCTGCATAGAATTAAACACAAAAAGTGTGCCTTTGTTTGGCATGACACCTGCATCTGCACTAAGTTCTTTTCTGCACCATATTGTCAGCAAAAGCAGCTGGCTGACACGGCAATTGTGGCAGTTAACCAAGCTAAGGCCTAATATGCCTGTCTACTGTAGCCAATTACGACGGCAGCCGTACTATAGTATTCCGCCCGTAATATCATTTCACAAATAAAAAATGGTGCATGCCTATGGAAACTACTTATCGTACCTCAACACACGAAAGCAAACAGGCTTTTCCAGTTGCTCCGGGAGTTTGGGGACTTAAGACTGTCTTTGTCAATCTCTTCTTTATCACCTCCCAGGATGGTTCCTGGGTGTTGGTAGATGCCGGTGTGTACGGTGCCGCTCCCAAGATCAGGAGTGTGGTGGATGAGCTGTTTGGCGGGGAGCGTCCCAAAGCCATTCTGCTCACGCACGGCCACTTCGATCACATTGGGGCTCTAAAAGAGCTGGCCCACGACTGGGATGTGCCAGTCTATGCCCACCCCCTCGAAATGCCCTACCTGAATGGCAAGTCGTCTTATCCACCACCAGACCCAAGTGTAGGCGGTGGCGGTATGGCTTACATGTCATTCCTATACCCCAAAAAGCCGATAGACATCCACGAGAACCTCGAGCTGCTGCCAACCGACGGCTCCGTGCCCGGTCTGCCAGACTGGCGCTGGATCCATACGCCGGGGCACACAGCCGGACATGTTTCCTTCTTCCGTGAAAATGACCGCGTGTTGCTGGCGGGCGACGCCTTCATAACGCGGCACGGCGAGTCGATGCTGGCTGTGATGACGCAGAAACGTGAAGTGCATGGGCCACCCAAATACTATACCTCCGACTGGGGCGCGGCGCATCATTCCGTGGAAAAGCTCATGGAGCTGAATCCGAGTGTGGCTGCCACAGGGCATGGTTTGCCTATGGAGGGTGCACAGCTAATGCAGCAGCTTGAAAGCCTGGTAAAGGACTTCTGGTCTGTGGCTGTACCCGGGCATGGCCGCTACGTGCACGAGCCCGCTATTGCTGATGAGCAAGGGGTGCTCTCTGTGCCGCCTGCTCCGGACAACACCATCCCCAAGGTACTGGCCGCCACTGGTCTTGTCGCTCTGGCAGGTGTAGCGCTGGTAGCATACTCCCGCCGCAATCACAAAACTAGCAAAGGAAAGAAAACATCACCCGCTATGAGAGAGCGGCCTTTCTCACACAACAGGCCGTTGCAAGGTATACCGCCTACCGTGCCAGCCACCCTGGAGGAAGATGATCCGCATGCACATACCAACAATTACCCATAGACGAGAAAGGCCGGGAGCAAACGCTTCCGGCCTTTCTTCTATACCTTTTTGATTCTAATTATTTATTTGCCTCTTCCGGAGCCGCTTTTCTTGCCGCCTCCGTCCTGTTTGTTTACAGTAGCCCAGGCTCGCTTCTCAGCTTCGTCGTGGCTCACGCCTTTCTTTTCATAGCTTTCTTCAATATGCTCTGCTTTGCGTTTTTGCTTATCTGTGTAAGATGATTTATCTCCTTGTGGCATTTGATCCTCCTTTTTAAAGTTCAACATATAAAGCCGGTATCCTTTACCAGCCTTCCATTTTTATACGCAAGGCAGGCAGGCAAGTATAAATGATATCCGGGGTAAAGTTGGAAAACCCGACAGCGCCCATTTTTCCGGCTTGCTACAAATTACTGCAGCGATTGAGCCTTATTCACGTTATGATAGAGAAAAATAAGCTATGGAACAGGTACAGTATAACTTTCAGGACAAGGTGGCGCTTGTGACTGGCGGCACATCAGGTATAGGCCTGGCCACCGCTCAACTGCTGGCAAAGTCAGGAGCACAGGTTATTGTGACAGGTCGCGATAAAGAACGTGGAGACACTGCACTAGCTACCTTCCCTTCGTCCACGCTTCAACCCGTCTACATACAAACCGACAACAGCAATAACGACACGATCTTCGCGCTCTTTCATGAGATACAAAACAGGTTCGGTCGCCTGGACATAGCCGTGAACAATGCTGCCCAGGAGTCAGGTATAGGCAAACCCCTGCATGAGTTTGAACCACATGAATATGAGGATGCCATGGGGGCCAACTTGCGCGGCGTATGGCTTTGCATGAAGCAGGAAATAAAGCTGATGCTCGAACAGAAACCCTCGGGAGGAGCCATTGTCAACGTGGCCAGTGTCAACGGACTGGGAGGAGCTGCCATGGGTTCGCTTTACTCAGCAGCCAAGGCGGCAATCATTGCGCTTGCAAAATCAGCCGCCCAGGAGGTGGCAACTGCCAATATCCGGATCAATGTGCTTGCTCCTGGTGCTCACCGCACACCCATGCTGCAAAAGGCATTTGAGTCGCAGGTAAACGGAGACCAAACTAAAGTACCGGAAATTGAGCAGATGTACCTTTCATATATCCCTCAAAAAAGAATTGCAGACCCGCAGGAGGCAGCTGCCGCCATACTCTGGCTCTGCTCAGACGCAGCGAGTTACATCACCGGCCAGACCACGATAGTAGACGGAGGTATGAGTGCCATGCTGCGATAGCTTCCAAAATTGCCTACCTTTGCGGCATGGTATCATTGAGACAGCTGTTTTTGCAGCATCAGGCACAGACAAGCGACTTTCCGCTGATGATCGAGGTGGAGAAGGCAGAGGGGGTTTACATGTATGGCAGCGAAGGCCATCGCTACATTGACCTTATTTCAGGTATAGGCGTGAGCAACGTGGGGCACCGGCACCCAAAGGTACTGCGGGCCATACATGACCAGCTCGACCGCTACATGCACCTGATGGTATACGGGGAGTTTGTGCAGGCGCCGCAGGTACAGCTGGCCCATGCCCTGAGCGGCACACTGCCTGATCGACTCAACAACACCTACCTGCTCAACTCCGGGGCGGAGGCTGTGGAAG
>NZ_AKIS01000123.1:0-14441 GCF_000277005.1 Pontibacter sp. BAB1700
AGAAAATTACGGTAGAGGCTCGCGGTGAAATTCTCGACCTGAAGGAGAACCTGAACCAGATGGTGGATTCACTTAACATCTTCGGTGACGAAGTAACCAGAGTGGCCCGTGAGGTAGGTACTGAAGGTAAACTGGGCGGACAGGCGAATGTGCCGAACGTAGCGGGTACCTGGAAAGACCTGACCGATAACGTAAACTACATGGCCTCCAACCTGACTTCTCAGGTACGAGACATTGCCAAGGTAGCGACAGCCGTAGCGAAAGGTGACTTGAGCCAGAAAATTACGGTAGAGGCTAGAGGTGAAATCCTTGACCTGAAGGAAAACCTGAACCAGATGGTGGACTCCCTGAACATCTTTGCTGACGAGGTAACCCGTGTGGCAAGAGAAGTGGGTACGGAAGGTCGTCTGGGTGGTCAAGCCAATGTACCGAAAGTACGCGGTACCTGGAAGGAGTTGACCGACAACGTGAACACCATGGCTTCCAACCTGACCCTACAGGTGCGCGACATCGCGAAGGTGGCAACTGCTGTAGCGAAAGGTGACCTGACCCAGAAAGTGTCTGTGGACGTGAAAGGTGAGCTCGGTGAATTGAAGGAAAACATCAACCGCATGGTGGACTCGCTCAACATCTTCGCCGGTGAGGTAACCCGTGTGGCCCTTGAAGTGGGTACAGAGGGTAAGCTGGGCGGCCAGGCCAACGTACCAAATGTAGGCGGTACCTGGAAAGACCTGACTGATAATGTAAATACCATGGCCTCTAACCTGACAACGCAGGTACGAGGTATAGTACGCGTAGTAACCGCGGTGTCGAAAGGTGACCTGACCCAGAAACTGACCCTCGAAGCAAGAGGCGAGGTGGCAGAACTGGCCGATACGATCAACACCATGGTGGTTGACCTGAACCGATTGGCGGGAGAGGTTAGCCGCGTGGCGAGAGTAGCGGGTGTGGAAGGAAAACTGACTGAGCGTGCGACACTCGCAGGCGTAGGCGGTAGCTGGAAAGAGCTCGTGGATACGCTCAACGACCTGTTGGAGTCGATTGTAACGCCGGTACTGGAAGTATCCCGCGTGGTGCGTGCGATATCTGAAGGTGATTTAACGCAGAAGGTAGAAGCCCACACCGCAGGTGATATCCTGGACATGGCAAATGCCTTGAACCTTGCCGTTGACAACCTGAATGCCCTGCTTGGTGAGATCAATGACTCTTCACTTGTTGTGGGAAGTTCTTCGGAAGAGATGGCAGACAAAGGTCTTGAAATGAACCGCGTAACGCTGGATGTGGCGCTTGCCATGCAGCAAATGGCGGAAGGTGCTCAGAATCAGGCCCTCAAGACAGACCAGGCCTTCAAATTGATAGAAGAGATCATGAAAACCACGAAAGACACGGCCAACCGTGCGGAAGTGGTGAACAAATCAGCCTTGCTGGGTGAGGAAACTTCGCAGTTAGGTCTCAAAACAGTGGCAGAAGTGGTGAAAAATATGGAAGAAATCTCCAGCTCTGCCTCCCTTACCTCTAAAACGATTGAAGTACTAAGTGCCCGTTCGCAGGAAATCTCCAAGTCCCTGGGTGTAATCACCGACATTGCCGCTCAAACGAACTTGCTGGCCTTGAACGCTGCCATTGAGGCGGCCCGTGCAGGTGAGGCAGGACGTGGTTTTGCGGTAGTAGCCGAGGAGATACGTAAACTGGCCGAAGGGTCACGCAAGTCAGCCAGCGAAATTGCGACACTGGTAGATGACGTGAAAAAAGATACTGCATCAGCTGCAATGGCGATCTCAACCATGGAAGGCCGCGTTCTCAAAGGAAAGAATGCGACATTCGAAGCATCCGGCGCCTTCAAAAACATTGCTGCTTCCAGTGGTGAAACGCTACGTACCGCACAGGACATCCTGACGGCGACTGAGGTACAGAAGTCATCGATCGGGGACGTAGTAAAATACGTGGAAGAGGTGGTAGCCATTGCCGAGCAAACGGCCTCCGGCACACAGCAGGTGGCTAGCACTGCCAAGCAACTGTCCACTTCGATGCAGGAGCTGACATCATCTTCTCAGAACCTGAACGACATTGCCGCGGATCTTCAAATCAGTATCTCCGCCTTCAAGCTGGTAGATGGCAACCTGGTGTTCAACCACAGCCCGAACAATCGCCGCCTGGCTTCCATGCCAACCAAGCCGAAGCAAAAGCAGCTTGCCGGCAATGCTCGTCTGAGCTCGGTAAGCTCCCGAAACAAGAACAGCGAGGACAATAGTAAATAAACCGCTCCGGACTGATGAAAGAAAAGACGAACAAAAAAGAGGCGCCATCAGCAGGAGCAGCCGTTGAATCCGGAACGGATAAGACAGCTGAGACTGCAGTGGCTTCTGCCAAAGATAATCCGGCCAAGCCTGAAGCGGTAAAGGAAGAAATGATTCACCTGATCGTTTTCAAGCTTGGAGCGGAAGAATATGGTATCAAGATTGATCAGGTAAAAGAGGTAACCGTTACGCCAAATGTAACCCGTATGCCCCGAACGCCTAATTTCATTAAAGGGGTAGCCAATATCCGTGGTGATATTATCGCGATCATGGATCTGGAAGAGCGCTTTGGCATTCGTCCTGTTCCACTGGCCGGAGACCTGAATCCGCACATTACCTATACCCTGGTGATTGAAGCAAAGGAGTACAGCATTGGGGTGATCGTGCGCGAAGTACCGCAGTCCCTGAACCTGTCTATGACCAAAATTGACAAGACTCCCTCATTTCTGCAGGACATCAATATCCATGAGAATTACATAGAAGGCATTGCCAAGGTGAACAACCGCCTAATCATTGTACTGGATATGTACAAAATCCTGACACAGGACGAGATCAGAGAGTTGAAAAGTAACTAAAGCCGTTCATTCAAATTGAAGCTATACTTTAAAGTATGAAAAGAATTCTGATTGTAGATGACTCTTTCTACATGCGCACAATGCTCAAAAATATGCTCACCGATGCGGGCTATGAGATCGTTGGAGAGGCGCCCAATGGGCAGACAGCACTTGAGCTGGCCAAAGAAACCAATCCTGACCTGATTACCCTCGATGTGATTCTGCCAGACAATACAGGGCTTGATGTGCTGAAAGGCATTAAAGCAGAGCAGCCTGATATGAAAATCGTGATTGTGAGTGCCGTAGGACAGGAAGTGATCGTGAATGAGGCCCTGGAGTATGGAGCACTTTCGTACATCGTAAAGCCTTTCTCTGAAGAGAAGGTGCTGGAAGTAGTAAAGAAAGCGCTGGACGAATAGCGCTGTTCTGACTTAAAAAGTACTCATTGTTGGCAGTAGGAAAGGAATCGTACTTTGAAAGGACAGGAAAGCAAGCTAAAAGTGCTCGTTGCTGACAGTTCAAGCCATGCCCGTCTGGTGTTGGAAAACATCCTGAGTGGTTCAGCTGATATGGAAGTGACAGGCCTTGCTTCTAATGGAGCCCAGGTGCTGGAATTATTGCGCCGCCATCAGGTGGATGTGATACTGGCTTCAGTAGATCTACGAAAGAACGAGCAACTACTCGTCTTTAAGCAGGTTTTCAGCGAATGCCCTACACCGATTGTGATGTTGGTGGAGAAAGAGCAACTAAGCCTGGAACTTCTTAAGGATGCGATAGACCTGGGTGTTTACAGTGTCATCCTGAAACCTGGCCCTACGGCAAGACCTGCTTACAGAACTATGGCAGAAGAGATCTGCAGGAAGGTATCAGCAGTGCGTGACACTGAATACTGGGATCCTCAAAAACGTTTGAGTATGCTGGGAGAGGAAATGCTGATTTTCCCGCAGGTAGCTCAAAAGGATTCCAGGAATGTGACAGCGGACACCATCATTGTGATAGGAGCTTCGACTGGTGGAACCCAGGCCGTAGAGCAGATCATCCGGCAGCTAGACCCGAGGCTCAAAGCTGCAGTACTGGTTGCTATACACCTGCCACCTAAGTTTACGCACAGTTACTCACGCAGGCTTAAGGGTATGACCGAACTTACCGTACTTGAAGGCCGCACGGGACTTATACCTAAGCCCGGGAAAGTTATAATAGCCCCTGGTGGCAGGAACATGATTGTACACACGGTCATGGGCAACGCCTCTAGCCTGAAAATAGGTTTTAGTGAAGACAGTGGCGCAGAGCATGATCTGCCTTCAGTGGACAAACTGATGCAGGCGGTGGCGCAGAGTGGTGTGAGGCGCGTGATCGGAGTTATCCTGACAGGTATGGGGAAAGACGGCACAGCTGGAGCCAAAGCCATTGCACTTCGAAAAGGAGGACATGTAATAGCGCAGGATGAAGCCTCGTCTGCCATTTTTGGAATGGCAAAATCTGCGATAGAAAGCGGAAATACCGACAAAGTGCTGCCTTTGTCAAAAATTGCCCAGTACCTGAACCGGTACGTGGCAGCAGAACAGCAGCAAGTCAGTACAACTGACGTGAATTCATGAAATCGAGAGAGCAGGAGTATAAAGAGATATTTATAGCAGAAGCGCTGGAATACTTCGACGCCCTAAACAGGCTCATCAGCGAACTGGAAAAACGACCGCAGGACGATCAGGTGCTGGCGGAGATATTCCGTATGCTGCATAACCTGAAGGCGAATGCGAAGGCGATCGGCTATCTGCAGATCTCAGACGTATCCCATAAGCTCGAGACTGCCTTTGGCCTCATCCGCAATAAGGAACTGAGCTTCAGCGACGAGGTGGTAGGCGTACTTTTTGACGGCATCGACCTGCTTGGCGAGCTGATCAAAAGCATTGACAGCGAACGGCAGGTGGAGGTTGATCCGGTACTGATCCGCAACCTCGACATCATTGTCGACAGCTTATCGGACAGCACAGTAGAGTTGGCCAAGGTGCAGAAGTTCAGCACTTCCCGCAATCTGACACTGTCCGACCTGATTTACATTCAGGTAAAGAAGCTGGATCACCTTATGAACCTGGTAGGGGAGCTGATCATTGACCGTGACCGCATCCTCTCGCTCAGCCGCGAACTGGATAGTGACGAACTAAAGACGGTGGGTTCTCACCTGTATCGCATTACAGAAGACCTGCAGTATAGTGTAATGGATGCACGCCTGGTAAGCATCGGTACTTTGTTCAACAAGTTCCCGAGGGTGGTGCGTGATATTGCAACTGCAGAGAAAAAGGAAATTGACCTGGAGCTGAGCGGACAGGATATTCAGATTGACCGCAACATTCTGCAGATCATGACAGATTCATTGCTGCACCTGGTGCGCAATGCCATTACGCATGGTATTGAGAAGCCTGAGCAGCGTGTGAGAGCAGATAAACCCAAAGCCGGATTACTGCAACTCTCAGCCCGCAGCGACCGCGAAAGTGTGGTGATTACGCTTACTGATGATGGGAAAGGTATAGATATCAGGAAAGTGAAGAATGCAGCGGTGGCCCAGCAGTTGGTACCAGCTGATGTAGCTGAAAACCTTCCTGATTCAGAGGTATATTCTTTCCTGTTTGAGCCAGGCTTCTCACTCGCCAAGGAAGTGACCGAATTTTCAGGTCGGGGTGTGGGATTAGATGTGGTGAAGAATGCAATTGATTCAATAGGCGGGCGCATCCGTATAGAATCAGAGAAAGGCAAGGGGACCAGCTTCATACTGCAATTACCAACCTCCATTGCAGTAAAAGGCGCTCTTTTGTTTGAGATAGACAGTATTTTCTACGCCATTCCACTGATTCACACAGATTCAGTGGTGGCACTGGACAAAGACGAACTCCATGAGGTAGGCGAGGTGCTTGTTGCCGATATCAAAGGGGAAACAGTGACTGTTGTATACCTGGACGAACTCCTGAATGTGGAGGAAAGCCAGATGCGTCTGGGTGACAAAACACGGTTGAAAGGCCAGGTGCAGAACATAATCATTGTTTCGTACAACAACCGTAAGCTTGGTCTGATCGTGGATAAACTTTACCGTCAGCAGGACATTGTGGTAAAACCACTTAGCAAACCGCTGGATAGCATAGATTTATATGGTGGTGTCACACTGCTTGGTACAGGCAAAGTATGCCTGGTACTGGATGTGCCTGCCATAACCAGATACTTTGTGAATAGAAGATGAGGAAATGAGGCGATGGATAACAGAACTAATAACACGACGAACATGATGGATACGCATGTAACCGAGTTGGAAAAGGACATTATCAAAGAGATCCTGAATATAGGACTGGCCCGAGCTGCCGATTCTTTCGCTGTGATCGCCAAAGATAAAGTTATGCTGAAGGTGCCTGATGTGCAGCTCATTGAAGTAAAGGACCTTATTTCGCTCATTGCTAAATATGAAGACACACATTTTATTATTCAGTCTGATATAAAAGGCGATTTCAATGGAGCTACGCTCATGCTCTTTTCAGAGGAGCACATCAGCCTGCTCTCCAGTGTGTGCCTGAGCATGCTGAATGTGCAGAAAGGCGAACTGAGTGTCATGCAGGAGTCCCTTTTGCTCGAGATCAGCAACATCATTACCGGCGCTTGGTCACCCAGCTCGCCAATATCCTCAAAAGCAACATCTACGGCTCGCCACCAAAGGCGCCTAAAAATCATATTGCTAATTCGCTGAAAGACATTCTGGTACAGCACCCACTTTTCCAACCACTCGTGTTTACTGTCATCACCAAGTTTCAGCACAATTCAAAAGACGTGGAGCTTCCGCTGCTTTTGTTCTTCGACACCAGCACCCTGCTTAAAATGCTTGAAATCATCAGAACTTTTAAGGTATAGATTTACCTGATCAAAAGTTTTTGGAATAAAATATCTGACGAGCTATACCTGTCGGGATGAACCCACCAGGTATAGCTCGTTCACTTTTTAGGCTATCCCTGCCATAATTCTGACCCCATTGACGAACCGTTGCGTAAAGTCTATTTGAAAGGTCCTGTTTGAATATAGCGTCAGTTTTCGTTTTTTTGCATTTTTATATATTTGAAACCACACAGTCAATTAATGAACGCCTTAGGAAGACACATTTTAGTTGAATTTTACGATTGCTCTCCTGAACTGATGAACGATGTGATGCACATCGAAAACAGCATGGTTGCCGCTGCCGAAACAGCCGGAGCCACTGTCATCAACAGTACATTCCATCACTTCTCGCCTTATGGCGTGTCAGGTGTGGTGGTAATTCAGGAAAGCCACCTGGCCATCCATACCTGGCCGGAGTATGGCTATGCGGCCGTAGACCTTTTCACCTGTGGCGACTCTGTTGACCCATGGGTATCTTATACCTATCTGAAAGAAGCATTCCAGTCAGGTCATGGCTCGTCTATGGAGCTACGACGTGGCCAGCTAAGTCTGCTGAAGCGTAACGACTTCAACCTGGAGACCCTGCGTGACGCGACCGCTAAGACCATAGAAGCCGATGGCTCTATTACAAGGGATGTCTGGTTCACGGAGCGCGATGAAAACATCGCTCTTTCGTTGAAGCACACAGGTAACCAGCTTTACAAGAAAGATTCTGAGTACCAGCGTGTGGAAATTTATGAAACGCTCGCCTACGGCAATATGCTGACGCTGGATGGCATGGTGATGTGCACACAGAAAGATGAGTATGTTTACCATGAGATGATCACCCATGTGCCAATGTTTAGTAATCGCTCAGCCAAGCGCGCCCTGGTGATCGGTGGTGGTGACGGTGGTACGGTGCGCGAGCTCCTGCGCCACGAGCAGCTGGAAGAGGTGACACTTGTTGAGATCGATGAACTGGTGATCGAAGCGTGTAAACTGCACCTTCCGGAAACAGCCGTCGCGTTTGACAATCCGCGCCTCAACCTGCTGGTAGCGGATGGCATCAAATATATTAAAGAGTGCGCCGACGAGCATTACGACCTCATCATTGTGGACTCAGCTGATCCGGTTGGCCCGGGAGAAGGTCTGTTCACAGCAGAATTTTACAAGGAGGTATACCGTTGCCTGACGAAAGACGGTGTGATGATCACGCAGAGCGAGTCTCCACGCTTCAACTCCGCTGTGTTTGTAGAGATCTACGATACCTATAAGAAGATATTCGGACAGGAGAAAGTACACTGTTACCTGGCGGCTATACCTACTTACCCGACTGGCACCTGGAGCTTCTCTTATTCAGCGAAGGGCAATGCGAATCCATTGCATTTCGATAAAGAGGCAGCTGCAGCTTTCTCTCAGAAAGAAGGCCTTAAATATTACAATGAAGCTGTGCATACGGCTGCATTCGCTCTTCCGAACTTTGTGAAGGAGCTTTTAAACACAAAACCTGAAAATGTAACTGATGAGTACTCAGCAGAACCAACCAACTAACAGTAAGCAGCAAAAAATCGCAGCCTTTGACCCCAATGGTGTTGGCGATGTGAATGGGGGGCTTTTTGGTCTGCCCTTTACAGTAGAAGAATCGGAGGTTGTGCTTATACCTGTGCCTTGGGAAGTAACCGTGTCTTACAGTGCCGGTACGGCAGCCGGCCCACAAGCCATCAAGGAAGCCTCTCCTCAGCTTGACCTGTTTGAGCCCGCCATCAAAGAAGCCTGGAAGTTAGGAATCGCGATGGAGGAGATATCAGAAGAATGGGCTGCTGTGAGCGATAACCTGCGCCAGCGGGCGGAGAATTATATTAACTGGCTGGAGGAGGGAAGCCCCGAGGCTGACAGGGCTGAATTTGAGAACCTGCCAACAGAAGTGACTGATAAAGGGGAGGAACTGCTACAGTGGCTGAAGTCGAAAGCGCATAGCTACCTGGATCAGGGGAAACTGGTTGGCGTAGTAGGCGGAGATCACAGCACGCCGCTTGGTCTGATGCATGCGCTGGCTGAACGCCACGAGGAGTACGGAATTCTGCAGGTGGATGCGCACGCTGATTTACGTGACGCTTATGAGGGCTTCAAATATTCGCATGCCTCTATCATGTACAATGCCTTGCAATTGCCTCAGGTCAAAAAAACTGGTGCAGGTAGGTATACGCGACATCTGCCAGGCAGAAGCAGAGTTGGCCAATCAGTCCAACGGACGAGTAGCTATTTTCTACGACAGCGTGCTGAAAGAGAATATGTATGAGGGCGACAGTTGGAAGAAAGAGTGTAAAAAGATCATTGCCCAGCTTCCTCAAAAGGTATACATCAGCTTTGACATCGACGGGCTGGACCCGAAACTCTGTCCAGCTACTGGTACACCTGTGCCTGGCGGTCTGGAATTTGAAGAGGCCGTATACCTGATCAAGGCACTGGTTCGTTCAGGCCGTGAAATCATCGGTTTCGACCTGTGCGAAGTTGCCCCTGGCGATAGTGAGTGGAATGGTAATGTTGGTGCCCGATTGCTTTACAAGCTGTGCAACTGGATGGCTGTCTCTCAAAAACGCTTAGAGGTACAGTAGCTTACCTTTATTCCCGCTTTGTCGTATAGCGTGATAGGAATAATATACTATCACTATATATCGAAACAAAATGGGAATCATTATTAAGATTTTATTGACCGGTGTAGCCGCTCTAATTGGAGCCTACATTTTGCCAGGTGTGCAGATTGACGGTTTTGGGGCAGCATTGATCCTGGCTGTGGTACTGGCCCTGCTCAATGCAGTAGTTCGTCCGATCCTGGTTATTCTGACTATACCTGTTACCGTACTGACACTTGGTTTGTTCCTGCTGGTCATCAATGCGCTGATCATCCTGTTAGCCGATTCCCTTGTGGGTGGCTTTGATGTGGATGGTTTTCTGTGGGCCCTTATCTTCAGTTTGGTGCTCTCACTGATTGAAGCGTTATTGGATATGATTTTCTAGCATCCGAACCTCCCAAAAATAGAAAAGCCCCTGGTGTAAATCAGGGGCTTTTCTATTTTCATTATTTCATTGCTTATCGAGTCATCCAGGCTTCACAAGCGTCAGCACACTCACGGCAGGCGTCAGCACACTTCTGACAATGATCATGGTCGTGCTTGCGGCACTCCTCTTCGCATAGGCGACAAATCTCGATACACTCTTTCATAACGTGCTTGGCATGGGCCGAGTCGCGGGCTACAAAGCGTGCTGTGATGGTACAGATGTCGGCGCAGTCGCGATCCAGCATGATGCAGCGCACCATCATTTTTACATTATCTTCCTGCAGACAGGCAGTTGCGCAGGCTTCACAGGCGGTGATACATTTTATGAGCACATGCTCTAATTCATTTGTTCTCTCTGATTTCATAGTTTACAGGTTATAAGGTTCATACTTTTACATAAAGTACGGCTCGAAAGTGTCATTGTTTATTTATTGGGTAAGTACCACCAGAACAGGAACCTATTTCACGTCGATATTGGTTAACTTTGGGTTTAGTACAGCAATTCTATTTCGCATCGTTACACTTTCTACAAGGCATGAGTTTAGGTATAAGAGAAGCACGTGAAGCATTAAAACTGTATTTTGGTTATGAGCAGTTCAGGCCTATGCAGGAGCACATCATTACCAATATTTTGCAGCAGAAAGACGTAGTGGTGCTCATGCCGACCGGCGGCGGAAAATCTGTCTGTTACCAGGTGCCTGCCGTGGTGATGCCCGGTCTATGCGTGGTAGTTTCTCCTCTGATCGCCCTGATGAAAGACCAGGTGGAAGCTCTCCTGGCAAATGGTATACCTGCCGCATACCTGAACAGCTCCCAGACAGCAGATGAACAGTACCAGATTGAGGAGAAAAGCCTGGCAGGTCAGATCAAATTGCTGTATGTCTCTCCTGAAAAATTACTTTCCGCTGGCTTTTTTTCCTTTTTGAAGCGGTTGCAGGTATCCCTTTTCGCTGTAGATGAGGCGCATTGTATCTCGGCATGGGGGCATGACTTCAGACCAGAGTATACCCAGCTTCGCGCCCTCAAGCAGCAGTTCCCCGCTGTTCCTGTGGTAGCACTGACTGCTACAGCTGATAAGCTGACCCAGAAAGACATCCAGGAGCAGCTCCAGCTGCGACAGCCTGAAGTTTTTGTGGCTTCATTTGACCGGCCAAACATCAACCTTATGGTGCTGCCCGGCCAAAACAGATTCAATAAGATCACCGATTTCCTCTCACGCCGACATGGCCAGCCGGGCATTATCTATTGTCTGAGCCGAAAAGCGACCGAAAGCCTGGCAGGCAAGTTGCGTGAAAACGGCTATAATGCCACTTTTTATCATGCCGGTATGAGTGCCCAGCAGCGTTCAAAAGCGCAGGAGTCCTTTTTGCGTGACGATGTGCTGATCGTTTGCGCCACCATTGCATTCGGTATGGGGATTGACAAATCGAATGTACGCTGGGTGATACATTACAACTTGCCTAAAAATGTTGAAGGCTATTACCAGGAAATCGGACGTGCCGGGCGTGATGGTGCGAAGTCAGACGCACTCCTGTTCTACAGTTTTGCCGACGTGATGAATTTGCGCACTATGCTGTCTGATAATGACAAGTCGCAGAATGAGCTGCAACTCGTTAAACTAGAGCGTATGCAGCAGTTCGCTGAAGCCACTTTCTGTAGAAGACGAATTTTGCTGCAGTACTTCGGGGAGCAGATGAGCAGGGATTGTGGCAACTGCGATATCTGCCGTAATCCTCCCAGCCGCTTTGATGGTACCCTGATTGCACAGAAAGCATTGTCTGCCATTGCGCGATCGCAGGAAAAACTCAACATGAGCCTCCTGGTGGATGTGTTGCGCGGCTCACGCAATAGCCAGGTAATGGCAGGCGGGTACGACCGCATCAAAACCTATGGTGCAGGCCGCGACATTGGCACCCTGGACTGGAACCGTTATCTGCACCAGATGCTCAATGCAGGCTTGGTAGAGCTTGCCTATGACCAGAATTATACCTTGAAACTGACTGAGCAGAGCAGGCAGGTACTCTTTGATGGTCGCAAAATAGAGCTGGTTAAGTTTGAAGACGCCAAGCAACAGACCGAAAACTTGCAAAGAGAGAAACCAAAACGAGAAATTATCAAGGATGCGCTGTTTGAGCGGCTTCGTGCTTTGCGGAAACGCTTGGCTGACGAGCAGAATGTGCCTCCTTACGTTGTTTTTACAGATAGCACGCTGCAGGAAATGGCAGCAGAAAAGCCTGCGAATCGCATCGCGATGTTGGCGATCAGTGGGGTCGGAGCTCAGAAGTTTGAGCGCTACGGGCATAGTTTCATCAATGAGATCATCGCCTTTCTGACAGAAGAGCAGGCAAAGGGGAGTGCGATTAAAGGGGCTACGCATTTAGTTACCTGGGAGGCTTATCAGCAGGGCTAAGTCCGGAAGAGATAGCTAGGCGCCGGAACCTGAATCCTGTCACGATCTATTCGCACCTGGCTACTTTGCTGGAACAGGGTTACGATGTGCCTGTGCACGATTTTGTTTCGAAGCGCGAATATGAAGCCATTATTGAGGCGATCGAACAACTTGGCAAAGATGCCAAACTGAAGGATTTATATGAACACCTGGAGGAACGTTACGAGTACTTTAAGATACGGCTTTCGCTGGCCATGCACAAAATGCAGTACGCCTGGTAGTTTACAGGTATAGAGTCAACAAAAAGAAGGCCGTCCAAATCTGGACGGCCTTCTTTATTATTGTAACAAGGAGTATGAATTACTCCACAGAAGCAATTGGATCTGGCCAGCTGTCTTTGTCACCGTTTACGATACCCTGTGAAAACACCTCACCACGAAGCAACAGAATACCAGCCACGTGAGGCGCAGCAAAGGAAGTGCCGCTTCCGACGCTACCGATACCACCACCAATGCGGGTAGAAGTTACACTCACACCAGGGGCTGTATAATCAACAGGTGCGCCATAGTTGGAGCTGGACCAGAAGTTCTGGTAGCGGTCCATCGCGGACACTGTGTAAACTCCCGGGGCATTCACACGGGCCGGAGAATTAACGGAGCAGTCTACAGCGCTATTACCAGCTGCGATTGCAAACAGAATGCCTCTGCCAGCTGCAGTAGTCACGGCATTGTCAAGTGTGCTGGAGATGCCGCTACCGAGGCTCATGTTTACCACGTCACCAGGCTTGGCCATGTTGGTCACATAGTTTACGGCACTGATGGCACGTGACACAGTGCCATATCCTGTGTTATCAAACACGCGCAGCGCTACAACATTTGCATTTGCAGCTACGCCCACCATGCCAGTGCCATTGTTTTTGGCGGCGATGATACCAGATACATACGTACCATGACCGAAGCCGTCCTCAATAGAGGCATCACCATAGATAAGTGACGTACTGCGCTGGAAGTCTATATTCAGATCAGGGTGATCGGTATCTATACCTGAGTCAATTACCCACACCGTTTTGCCGGTGCCGTCTCCGTAGCCATTCATGGCAATGTGCCAAGGCAGGGTTTCACCTGGAAGGGGAGTTATTTTTGCATACGGGCTGCTGGTTGGCTGCTCAGGCTCTGGTTCTGGGCTTGGCTCTGTTGGAGTCGGCTCTGTAGGAGTTGGTTCAGTAGGTTCCGGCTCAGTCGGAGCAGGTTCTGTAGGAATAGGTTCCGTAGGAGTTGGTTCTGACGGGGCAGGCTCGGTAGGTGCAGGCTCTGTGTTTTTATTCTTTCCATTGCCATTACCATTACCATTGCCTTTCGTCGTGGTACTATCGTCTTTCGTTTTACCGTTGCCTTTCGTCGTGGTACTATCGTCTTTCGTTTTACCGTTGCCTTTCGTCGTTGTATTGTCGGTACCCGGCTTTGCAAGCATAATAATACGATCTTGTTCAACGTAGGCTACTTCTGGGTTTTTACGCAACTGATCTAACTGATCTTTAGAGAGTCGGGCTGCAAAACCGTTTACATTTCCTTCAAAAGTTTGTTGTATAGCTTCACGCTCTATTCCTGCTGTAAGCAGCATTCGTTCACGCAGGGCTACAGTTGCGGTACGTCCGGCTACGGTCATGCCACTCACACCGGTTGCGCTTAAGTTGTTTCCTCCATTTTTAAATACCACAATGTACTGGCCAGGTATAGCCTGTCCGTGTTGAGTATCGACCTGAACAGAATCAGTCTGAAACTGCTCTTCCATGAAGTCCTCTTTCTGACAGCTTGAGAGGGTGAATACTGACGCCAGGGCTAAACCTGACAACGCCTTGAATAGTGTAGAATTGTTCATCATATAAGTTTGGTTGGATTGGGTAAATTATTGAATTAAATTTTTCACAATGCCTCGTAACAACACGAGTTTTTGAAAAGTTTAAGGATGCGATAAAATTGTAAAAATTTTATGCTGGTAACAGATTTGGAAGGGCGTAGTATTCCTGTCTACATTTTTAAATGTGGATTCTTAAAGATGTGGCTCGTGCAATGAGCCCAACAGGATGTGAGGTTTTAGTAGATTTTAATCATATAGTATGCGTTTAGGGTTACTTTTCACGAAAGATAATTGGATAAAAAGTAAGATTGCAAACTTATTGCGAAATAAATTTTAATTGAACTATTGATGGGTTCTATTAAGATGATTTAAATGATTATGCATTACTATAATTGAA
>NZ_AKIS01000124.1:0-13577 GCF_000277005.1 Pontibacter sp. BAB1700
CCAGAAGTTTTACAACTTAGGAGATACCTACACTAATCCCGGTCATACAGCTATTACAACTGGTATTAAACAGGAACTGGAGAATTCTGGTCGGGACCTACCAAACTCACCATCAATCTTTCAGCTTTGGCTTGAGAAAACAAAAAATGACTCGACTAAAGCCTGGATTATTGCCAGTAAAGGAAAACTCGCTCTCCTGGCGAATACAAATGACTTAGACTACAATAATAAATATGTGCCGTCACTCAATTGTGGGAGCGATGGTCTAGGGAAAGTTTCAGGCGTGATACATTAACATTCGATGTTGCGAAATCTATACTGGAGACTCATCGACCGAATTTAGTCCTTATCAATTTGCTTGAACCAGATGTGCAAGGGCATTTGAATAACTGGCCTAAGTACCTGAAGGGAATAACTGCATCAGACAGGTATGTCTGGCAGTTATGGAATTTTATTCAGCAAGACAGCCACTACAAGGATAAAACGGCTCTTTTGATCACGAATGATCATGGACGTCACCCTGACGGCCACCTGGACAGTTTTGTCTCGCATGGCGATGGATGTGAAAGCTGCCGCCGTATTAGTTTACTTGCCCTTGGTCCCGACTTCAAAAAAGGGAAGAAAATAACAGATGTTTATGAACAAGTAGATATACCAACCACAGTGGCTGAACTAATGGGATTCTCTATACCTAATACGCAAGGGAGAGTATTCAAAGAAGCTTTCAGGTGAGCTGCTATTCAGAGCTCCTAAGCGGCTTGCTTCTTCTTTCCCTCCTTCTTGCTCTTCTTGCTCATAATAGATTTGATTGCATCCTCCTCAGAAGTCACGATTGCTTTTGAGTTTGCACTACCCTCTACAAGGATTTGATTAAGCTGCAGGATTAGGTCATCAATTCTTGAATCCTTTTTTATCAATACAATGTAGTCCGCGGCAGTTAACAAGTTTTCGTCTTTCTGCTTTTCGTAAGAGACTAAGTTTGTTTTATCGCAGTATGTTGAAAGCATTGTTGAAATAATAGACTCGTTTTCCTGATTCGTAGCGTAAGACAAAGCCAGGTGATAGTATCTCGGACTTTGTGCGCTCTTGCTTCCACTACTTTTGATCAGAATTGCTATCACCATCCCGATCACAAAAGTGGCGACAATAGCTGTTACACCTAAATTGGCTCCCGCCGCCATACCTACAGCCAGGGCGAAAAAGATGAAAATGATATCTTGGGTATCTCTTACCGCCGTTCTAAATCGAATGATAGACATGGCGCCTACCAGTCCAAATGCTCTCGCTATGTTGTTACCAATAAGAAGAATGACAACAGATGTTATGATTGGCAAAATTACAAGTGAGTTAACGAAGGTTGTCGGGTAAGCTGGCCCATCGTAAGTGATTCGGTATACCCAGGAGATGATGAGCCCGCAGATAATGGCCACCATTAAATTGCTCAACAAGTCAAAGATGGTGAGAGGGAATAGCTCCAGGTACTGAAAGTCTGTTATCATGTTGCTCCCTCCTGTGGGAGCGGGAGTAGAAGTTGGAAACATAAGGGCGAAATTTAAATATTATTAACTACTCAGATTATTAACTACTCAGAACCTGTAATAGCATTCGACTGAGATACTCCAAAAGAGTAACTTCATCACATACCACCTTGCAACTGAGGAACATGCCTGAATGAACGTTGTCAGCTTTTTCCAGTAATTCCGCCTTTGCAAAAACAAGTTGGCGGCTGCTCATATACTCTACTTTGTTACTGATGTCAACTATTTGGCCCTCCATCGGGGTAGATCCTGCAGGATATGTTACAAACACTTTGGAGAAAGAGGAAACATAGGGTTTGTTTGAAAGCTTCACTGGAAAATGCAGTATATAACTTGTCGTATCCTCAACCGAAATTACCTCTTCGTAGCTAACGTTAAAGTCTGCTTTACCTGCTATAGGCGAAAAAAGTGTGTGGCTGGCCTTTTGCCGCTGGATCATGTCCAGTTCTTTCTTGCTTGAGGCAATCCGAGAAAGTGTATAAGAAATTTGTTCTTTTTTGGCTCCAGTGCTGGCGCTAGCCAGTGCATTTTCTGCAATTTTCACCTGTACAAGCGACTGTTTATACATCCCCTCTGCTAATTCAAACTCTGCACGTGCCACAGCATTTTCCTTGAATAGCGTGCTGGCGCGCTCATAATTCAGAGAGTCGAGTGCAAGCTGCTGCTGCGCCGATGAAAGTTCCTCTCTGGCGCGGTCTATATCAGCCTGCTTTAAGCCGGTCATATCTACCTGTAGCATTGCCGTCAGTTCAGAGAGCTGGCTCTGTGCGAGGTTTAGTCGTTCATCGATAAGGCAGAATGTAACACAGCGACAGAATCGCCTGCCTGAAGAAAAGTAGAAGATGCTGTGTTAGGAATAATAGAAAGGCTAGCCACATCTCCATTATCAATTTTGTAACTTTTATAGCTACTAATGCCGCCTTCTCTATGATTATAAAGTGTGCTGATGAGGCTACCGTCAGTATCACGGGTTAAAACCCATTTTTGAGCAGGATAAATCTTAGCGGTAACAGCAAATGAATAAGGGACTTTACTAAATAGGAGAATAACAGCTAAAATAACGACCCCCAACCCTGCAATTAATAACTTTAACTTCATATCTCCTCAATCCAGCAAATTAATAACTATTCGCCAGATATAATTAAAGATGGATACTGAACGAAATATATTGGAATACCAAAGTTAAGAAATTGTTATTAAAACGGTACAATTTAATCTATGGCATAGTCAGTATTTTTTAGGGCAATTAGCTGAATAAATAAAAGAAAACCAGACTTTATGTATTATGGAAGTGATTGGACTAATACAAATTTCCGTTAGAATTAAACTGAATCTATTAAACCGCTACAACTAACTGAGTAGTCATTACGCTAAAGTACCTACTTAACCTCCCCATCTGAAGAGCTAATTCCAACTAATGAGGACTTTTTATATTAAGCCAACTTTGGCAGAAAGCATCTGATCTTTAACAACGCCAGTATACAATTTTTGCTATTCGTTTTGCTTTTATGCCCCATACTGTTGTCTGCCTGTAAACATTAACGCTGAATTACGTTAGATAGGCAGATAAATTTGATAACATACTCTGCATGAAAAGCTACTACCTGCACGTTTTATCACTCACGTGCATTATTCTATTTTCTTCGGGTTGTGCCCGCAAGAATTTCTTCGCTAAAACACCCGTTGTTGACCAGGACCGCTATCAGCAGCTGAAGGTTGCTTCCCCTGCTGATGTAGACAGTGTAACCGTGATGGCTGGCCAGCATTACAAGCGAACAGGATTTCACAATTTCTTTTGGGGCAAGCATTATCGCAACGTTTGGGCCACTCCCGTTACTGTAAAGGTGTTTGATATGAAAACAGCCAAGGGCGGGCTCTCCATCGAAAAGCTCGGGGGAGGTATGCAGACCACCAGCCTTACCTTGATAGATGACAATGGCTTTACCTACGCCCTGCGTTCACTGGATAAAGACCCAGCCGGTATACTGCCCAAGTTCTGGCGTAATACCTTCGTCGCTGACGTACTCCGCGACCAGACCTCAGCCATCAACCCCTATGCCGCTATCGTGCTGCCCACCATGGCAGAGGCGGCAGGTATAGCACACTCCAAGCCCGAATTGGTTTATGTGCTCCCCAACGACACTACTTTCGGCGAGTACAGTGACCGGTTTCAGGATGGCGTGTTTATGATCGAGGAGAAATATGACAGCGACCGCACGATTACACCCATGCTTGGTGATGCGACTGATATTGCCGGCTCCAAAAAGATGCTGAGAAAGCGGTTCGGAGATGATGATCACTTTATCGATCAGCGCGAATTTGCCCGTGCCCGCCTTTTCGACCTGTTCATCAACGACTGGGACCGCCACGCAGGCCAGTGGGAATGGGCCGTTTATGACGATGGCAATAACAAACACTACCGGGCTATTCCGAAAGACCGTGACAACGCCTTCTTTAAGTTTGATGACGGTGTCATCACCTGGTTGTTTAGCCGCAAGTGGGCCATACGTAAGTTCGAGTCCTTCGACCCAAAGTATAAGGATGTGTATGCCCTGATGATGAATGCTACGTTCATCGACAACCGTGGTCTAAATGAACTTACTCTACAGGACTACCAGGACCTGGCTGCTGAGCTGCAGACCGCATTAACGGATGAGGTAATCGAAAGGGCAATCAGGCAGTTCCCGCCTCGGGTATACGCACAGATCGGAGAGCAAACCATCCGCACCCTGAAGAGTCGTCGCGACCTGTTACCCCAGGCTGCGCGGGAGTTTTACATGCACCTTGCCAAAGATCCGCTTGTGGTAGGCACTGACAAGGAGGAACGCTTTGAAGTAGAGCGCCTGAACGACGAAGAAACATCTGTAAAAGTGATACGCTTGTCAGACGACAAGCAGGTATACCACCGAATATTCAAGCGCAGCGAAACAAAGCAGATCACCCTGTACGGTCTGGCTGAGGATGATGAGTTTGAGGTGAGTGGCGAAGTGAAAAAGGGCATCCGCGTAGTGATTGTAGGAGGCCGCGGTGAAGATGAAATAAAAGATAAGTCGCGGGTGAACAGCTGGCGCCGGAAAACAATTGTGTATGACACTAAGCGCGGCAACGAAATAGAATTTGGACCTGAGACTGTACAGACAAAACCACCCGCGATGTGAGAGTACACGCCTTTGACAGGGAAGGGAACAAATAAGTAAACCAGTACCACCAGCCCACGAACCTACCAGCACCCATGCGCCCCTCCTACTACCGATTACCATTCCTGATCAGCCTATTACCGGCGATGCTTGTGAGTAGCTGCATCGGCAACAAGTATACCCATAGCCTGCAGCAGGTTTCACCCCCGCCTCAATCAATAGCAGATATACCTGACTACAGTGACAGTACCGTGACAGTAGCTGTGGGCGAACACTACGGTCGCAGCCGCCTGCACACGTTCTTCTATGGCAAGCATTACCGCCCTGCCTGGACTACTCCCGTCTCTTTCCGGGTGCTCGACCTGGGCACTGAAAAGGGTGGCCTGACACCAACACAGCAAGGCGGTAGCAGACAGACCATGAACCTTCGCCTCAAAAATCCGGTGGGTAAAGAATACGTGCTCCGTTCTGTTGACAAAGACCCCGCCACTGCCCTGCCCGAAAGGTGGCAGCAAAGCTATGCTGCCAACATCATACGTGATGCCACTTCGGCTACGCACCCTTATGCCGCTCTCGTGCTGCCACCCATGGCCGAGGCCATCGGCATACACCACACAAAGCCAGAGCTAGTCTACATACCGCACGACCCCAGGCTAGATGAGTACCTGGAAAACTTCGGTGGCATGGTCGCCCTGCTTGAGATCAGGCCTGATGATGATCTCTCAGATGAGCCAGGTATGGGAAGCTCTGAGAATATCAAAAGCACCAGGGCCATGCTCAAAGACCGCTTTTTTGAAAACAACAGCGACATAGACGCACGTTACTACCTGCGGGCCCGCCTCTTCGACATGCTGATCGGTGACTGGAGCCGACACGAAGACAACTGGCGCTGGGCGCAGTATAAGCAGGATGGCGTAAAAGTATACCAGGCCGTACCCCGTGACCGTGACAATGTGTTTTATAAGCTCAATGATGCGATCATCCCCTGGCTCTTCATGCGCACTGGCCTTAAGAAGCACTTTCAGACTTACAGCAATAACCTGACAAACCTGGATGACCTGAACAGAAGCGGGCGTAACCTGGATGAAACCATACTCGCCGGCCTCACTTACCAGGACTGGACGGAAGTAGCCGACAGCGTCAGTAGTGCACTAACAGATGAGGTGATCGAGCAGTCTTTCCGGCAAATGCCTGACACCATTTACCAACTCACGGCTTCTCCCATCATGAACCAACTAAAATCACGGCGTGACAAGCTGAGCAAATCAGTTCAAAAGTATTACAAGAGCTTACTGAGAGAGGCCGTTGTGGTCGGGTCTGACAAGCACGAGCGCTTTGAAGTAGAGGTGCTGTCAGCAAACGAAGTGCGGGTACAGGTATACAAGATTAAGAAAGACGGCGAAGAGCGAAGACAACTCTTTGACCGGGTATTTCAGGCCAAGGACACGAAAGAGATACACCTGTATGGCCTCAACGGCAATGACGAGTTTGTAGTGAAGGGTGAAGTGCGGCCTAAGATAAAAATCAGGATATGGGGCGGCGCAGGGGAAGACAGCTATACCGTAAAAGGAAGCAAGCCCATGGCCCGTCGCATTAGGATAGAAGACACGGAATACCGCAACACTTATGACCTGAGCAAAGGTACCCGCCAAAAAACGGAGCAAAATCCTGCCGCTAATCAGTTTGACGCAGAGGGTTGGCTATTGCGCTATTACCTTGACTAGCGGACAACCGGGCACAAAAAAAGGAGCCGGCTATACCTAGCCGGCTCCTTTTTTTGTGTCTTGTAGATTAATCTTCTTTACCTGTTTTGTTTTGGGCTCCCTGGCCTCCGCCGCCACTGCCACTTCGGCTACCTGTACGGTTATCTTTGTCTTTGGCTCCCCAGGCTCCCTGGCCCTGCTGCTGGCTGGCCGTGGCCTTTGTGCCATCCGTGCCCAGGTCTACAGCTCCTTTGTGGTTTGCCTCATTTGAAAACTCGTCTGGCATTGGCTGCGAGTTCGCGTTACTGTCAGGTTTCTGTCTGTTCTGGTTATCTTTGTTATTAGCCATATCTCTTCTATTTTTCTTCAACTCAGGTCCGTAACTCTTACGGACGTCTCCCTTGTAGGTACGGTCGGCCGCAAGGGTGGGTTGTCGAAGAAGAGGGCTACAGCTGCTTGTTCAATACCGTAGCAGATGCCTGTGCAGCCGGCAAGATCAGCACTTCAGCGATGTTCACATGGGCAGGGCGCGTCACCATAAAGGTGATCAGGTCAGCAATATCATCTGCACGAAGCGGCTCATAGCCCTGGTATACACCGGCAGCACGTTCTCTGTCGCCTTTGAAGCGCACCTCCGAGAACTCCGTCTCTACCAGGCCCGGGTTCACTTCCGATACTTTTATACCTTCCTGTATCAGGTCAATGCGCATTCCTTTGGAGATGGCGTCTACCGCAAACTTGGAGGCGCAGTATACATTGCCATTGGCATACACCTCTTTGCCGGCAATAGAACCAATGTTGATGATGTGGCCCTTCTTGCGGTTGAGCATCAGTGGAAGCACAGCGTGTGTTACGTAGAGCAGTCCTTTCACATTGATATCAAGCATGGCGTCCCAGTCGGCTATGTTGCCGCTCTGCACCGGCGCCAGGCCGTGGGCATTGCCAGCGTTGTTCACCAGCACGTCTATACCTTTCCAGTCGGCAGGCAGACTACTGATAGCCTCTTGCACGGCCTCACGATCACGCACATCAAAAGCTAGGGTATAAACGGGTACTTCCATGATCTGCTCTTTTAGCTCTTGCAGGCGCTCTGTTCTGCGACCAGTCGCGATGATGTGGTAGCCTGCTTTGGCCAGAGCAAATGCCGTAGCGCGGCCTATACCTGATGTAGCTCCTGTTACAAGTGCAATACGTGCCATGTTATTCGAAGTGGAAGATTAAGGAAACGTTTCGAGTAGTCATTCTGTCTATAAGCGGACTGTACTCTCCACCAGCAGTACTTTTCTGGTCCATGAGTCCGTGAGAGTAGCGCAGCTCAGGTGCAAACTTGAAGAATGGATAAAAGATATCCAGCCCCACGCCATACTCAATAGATAAGTCATTACGGTTAACCTGAAGCAGGTTACCATTCTGGGTATGGGTCGTATTCCCAAGCATACGGCTGGCTTTTACACCACCCACCATGTACATCCTGAAATTGCCACGACGTTTCGCTCTGTATTTGAGCAACAAGGGCAGCTCGATCACTGGTGAGGCAAACGTAGTGTTATCGAAGTTTCCGCCTTCTTCGCCTTCCACGTTTCTTTCAAAATCGATGCTGCGGCCATAGAAGCCCACACCAGGCACGAAACGGGCATCCAGGTACTCAAACAGGCGCACGTTCAACACCAGGCCAGGATAGAAGCCCAGGCTGTTCATCGTGTTTACTTTCGTGCCGTTCGTAATCTGATCCACATAAGCCTGCGAGTGCTCAATGTAATACTTCGAATAAGACATACCCAGGTAAAATCCGTAATGTATGCGCTTTTCGTCATAGCCAGGTTTGTTTTCGCCCATTACTTTCTGGTTCTGAGCCTGTACCTGCGTGGTACCTGCCATCAAAACAAAAAGAAGTACCGCAAAACTTATTTTTTGCCGGTGTAGATGGAGCTGATGCCAAATGTGAGTGAATGCCATTTTGTTTGTTTAAAGCCAACTTCTTCAAAGATACTCAGGAATTCCCTGCCGTCCGGGAAAGCCTGCACCGACTCGGGCAGGTAGGTATAGGCGGCACGGTCCTTAGAAACGAATTTACCTACCATCGGTAGTATATTCTTAAAATAAAATTGATACAGCTGTTTCATCGGGAAACTCTGCGGCTTGGAGAACTCCAGCACCACGGCTGTACCGCCCGGCTTGAGCACACGTCGCATCTCTGACAGGCCCTGCTTCAGGTTTTCGAAGTTACGCACCCCAAATGCTACCGTGATTGCATCGAAGCTATTGTCCTCAAACGGCAGGTTCTCGGAGTCGCCATAACGCAGCTCGATCTTATTTGTCAACCCCTTGCGCTTCAGCTTTTCGCGTCCCACGGCCAGCATCCCTTCCGAAATGTCAACTCCTGTTATTTTATCAGGATTGAGGCTCAGCGCTTCGATCGCAAAGTCAGCTGTGCCAGTGGCTATGTCCAGCATTTGCTTCGGCTTCTCGGCTTTGAGCAGGCTCACTGCCTTTTTGCGCCAAACGATGTCGATGCCAGCACTCAGGAAGTGGTTCAGAAAATCGTATTTGCCCGCAATGTTGTCAAACATCTGCGCAACCTGCGATTTCTTGTCGTTATTCTGGTCTTTGTAGGGTACTACCGCCATGGGTTATGCTTATGTAATAAAAGAACAAAAATACTGTACCTGTAACTATTATGCACAGTATATGTTCCATTATTATAAAAAAACAGGCTGAGCGTGTGCCCAGCCTGTTTTTTATTTATTCAGCATGATCGCTCAGGTTAGTTTACAGGCACTTCCTGCTGTGTATCCTGGCGCTGGATGATTCTGAACTCGGTTCTTCTGTTCAGCTGCATGTTAGCAGAAGAGTTGTTTGGCGCTGTAGGACGGCGCTCGCCGTAGCTTACTGTTACCAGTCTGCGTGGAGAAATGCCCTGCTGCACCAGGTAATCGAAGGCAGCGTTGGCACGGTTTTCACCGAGAGTCATGTTATATTGTTCACTTGCACGTGAGTCAGTATGACCTTCGATGCTTACGTTCACATTAGGGTTGGCTTTCATGAAGGCTGCCACGGCATCCAGCTCACGAATAGACTCAGCACGCAGTTCGTACTTGTCGGTGTCGTAGTAGATGTTCTTGAACTCCATGCTAGCAGCCTTGTCTGTAGATGTGCCTCTATCTGCCAACGTAGGTGCTGAAGTTACACGCGTAGTGTCATCACCGAAGTCGATGTAGAAGTTCTGCTCGATCGTAGTCGTATCGTTCAGCACCATTGGCATTTCGAAAGACTCTGTCGTTAATACTTCACCATCTTTAGTGATCTCTACCTGATACGTACGACCAGAGAGAACACGCAGGTCGTACAGACCATCTTCCTGCTTGGTTACATCACGGTAAGAGATCGGACGCTTGTCAGCCTGCTGACCGTTGAACACAAGCTCCAGGCCAGGTATAGCCAGGCTGTCGTTAGAAGCATACACACGACCCGTCACACGGGCAGCACGGATGTAGTTGATGGTGTAGATATCTTTTTCGCCGTAACCACCGATGCGGTAAGAAGACAGGTAAGCATAGCTTCCGTCCGGGCTCAGGCGATAGTATGTGTCATCGTCTGGTGTGTTTACCGGGTAGCCCAGGTTCTCAGGACGGGCAAAACGCTTCGCAACTGAGTCATAACGGGCCACGAAGATGTCATAGCCACCCATGGAGTTGTGACCGCGTGAAGCGAAGTATAGCGAGCCGTCAGCAGCCATATACGGGCTGTCGTCGTCAAACTTGGTGTTGATAGCGGCACCTACGCTGCGTGGCTTGCCCCACTCACCGTTGCGCTGACGCTGCGACACGTAAATGTCCAGGTCACCGTCTTCAGAGTAATGGCTGGTTGAGAAATACAGGCGCTGGTTGTCTGGTGTAATGAAAGCATCAGACTCAAAGTCGGCTGTGTTGATGTTAGAACCAATGCTCTTGGCATCGCCCCATGAACCATCCGCCTGACGCTCCGAGTACATGATATCACCGTTGTTCACAGAACGATACAGCAGCATTTTGGTATCGTTGTCGAACAGCTGGATAGATGCGTCGTGGCCTGAGCTCTTCAGGTTACCAGCGATAGAGCGTGGTTGCTCCCACTCGTCACCCTGGATACGGCGTGTTTCGTAGATATCCTCAAAATACTCACCATCAGAAGCTTTGGAGCCACTCTGGTTGTTACCGGCACTGCGTGAAGTGAAAAGCAGGTAATTGTCGTCAGAAGAGATCACCGGGCTGTGCTCAGAAAACTCAGAGTTCACCACCCCACCCAGGTTCTTCACAAAGATGTCTTTCGGGTTAGCAACCTCTTTCTGTGCGTTGCGGCTCTGCTGGATCAGCATGGCCACTTCCTCACGACGCCAGTCATCACGCTTACGAATATTCGGGATATACGCCTGGTAATGCTTGATGGCATCGTCGAAACGGTAGTTGATGTGGTTGATACGGCCCAGCCAGTATTCAATATCACGATCAACGTTAGGCTTTACAGACTGTGCTTTGTTGATGTATTCTGCTGCTTTCTCCTTATCGAAAGTCATGTAGCTGATACCCGCAAAGTAGAGGGCTTCAGCGTTGTTTGGATCATTGGCCAGCACTTGCTCATAATATGGCAGGGCAGCGCGGTAGTTTTCACGGTCAAAAAATTTGTTTCCAGTCCGTACCAGCTTTCTGTTGCTCTGGGCATCTACTGTGTAAGCACTCACACAGGTAACCGCCAGCGCTAATGAAAGCCGTGAAAATAATTTGGCTAAATTATTCATGCTGTAAAGGGTTTGTTATACTTATTGATTGTATGGAAATATGTGTTAATCTTTTCTTGAAAAACGTAGTAAAGGTCTCTCCGCCCAATTGATCTGGAATACCGGCGGTTTACTTCCTTTATTCTATTGTGTTATTTTCTTTCCTTCCCACATCCCAACAACTTCCCCCTTACGCTACTATCGCTATAATAGATACACTAATATCTATTTTTATATACTGACACAGTAACCCAATTCAAGAACAGAGAGCAAATATATTAAAATATACATATAAACTATATAGCTTTCTTGATTATTTATTAAAACGATTTTAGTTTTCATCTAACTTAGATACCCTCTCCCCATCTGTGAAGCCCGCGCTACAGGCTGACTCAAATTAAGTTTGCCAAAATAATAGTAATTTTGACAAATAAGCTATGTGCTCATATCCCGGGCACTCCGCACATCGTAAATTATAATTGCCACATCAGCAAGTCAACTATAGGCTTGGTGACTTAAGCTAGCAACTGCATGGTTATCAAAGAAGCAAAATTTTTAATAAGTAATACCCGGGTTGACTTATGCCCGGAACCGAACAAACCGGAGTATGCCTTTATCGGCCGCTCCAATGTGGGTAAGTCCTCACTCATCAACATGCTTACCGAGCAGAAAGGGCTGGCCAAGACCTCCCAGTCTCCGGGCAAAACACAGCTCATAAACCATTTCCTGATCAATGACCAGTGGTACCTGGTCGATTTGCCAGGCTACGGCTATGCCAAAGTGAGCAAGGAGTCGCGGGAGCAATGGCGAAAGATGATCAACTACTACATGCAGAAGCGGGAAAACCTTACCTGTGTGTTTGTGCTTATAGACTCGCGTCATGAGCCCATGAAGGTTGACCTCGACTTTATGCAACATCTGGGCGAACTCGGCGTTCCTTTTGTGATCGTGTTCACCAAAACCGACAAGCAGTCAGCCACCAAGACCGACTCAACCATAGCCGCGTATGCCCGTAAGATGCAGGAAACCTGGGATGAACTTCCCCGCATGTTCAAAACCTCTGCTGAAAAAAGAACAGGTCGCGAAGAGATCCTTCAATTTATAGAAGAGGTAAACGCACAGGTGCAATACTAATTGCCACAGGGTATGCGGTTTGGGGGAAGACTTGCCAGGTGTGCACCAACTCAAACTTAAATTCTTTACCCTTATGAAAAGTAGAATCTCAATTTTGTTTCTTTTATTTGCCTTTATGACCTTTGCCGCTTCTGCTCAATCAGCCGACACGGCAACGGAGAAGGAAGTATGGATGCCGTCCAAGTCTATACCTGTGGCGGAGTACTACAAAGGTGGCCAGGAGGCCATGTATAAGTTCATCGACAAGCAGATACAGTACCCGGCGTTGGCCCGCAAAAATCGGGTGCAGGGCGAGTGCATCATCGGCTTCACGCTGAATGAAGACGGCTCCACCTCAGGCTTCAGAGTGCTGAAAAATGCAGGCGCAGGCACCGGAGAGGAAGCCATGCGCATTGCCAAGATGCTGAAATTCAAGGCACCCGGCCCGGCTTCGCATGGTGGCCAGTGTGCCCATAATGTTTAAACTATAACCAACAGTTTTTATACCTGATTATGCCTATTGATTTAAGACAAGTTGCAGCCATTGCCGGCATGAGCGGACTTTACCGCATCGTAAAGCCAACACGCAATGGCGTAATCGTAGAGAGCCTTTCTGACAAGCCTACCCGCATGGTAGCCCAGGCGCGTCACCGCATGTCGCTGCTGGACGAAATCTCGATCTACACCAACGACGAGGAAGCAACCGTGCCCCTGGCTGATGTGATGGACCGCATCCACCAGAAATACAACGGGGAGCTGCCTTTCGGCGACAAGCCTTCTGACGAGGAGTTGAAGAGCTTTATGTCGGACGTACTGCCTGACTATGACGAAGACCGCGTGTATGTATCTGATATGAAAAAGCTCGCGGCCTGGTATAGCATTGTGAACCAGCACATTGGTTTTACAGCAGACGGAGAATCTGCCTCAGCCGAAAGCGGCGAAGAAGCTGAAACAGAAGAAAAGGCTGAATCAAAGGCAAAGAAAACCAAGAAGTAAAATCCTAGCCATAGAAAAGCCCTCCGGACAGGAGGGCTTTTTTTTATCGCTATACCTTACGCTTACAGCTATGACTTACTCTCCTGCCCTACTTGCAAGTGCCGCACGACAGCTGCAACGGGTGTTTGAATCAGAGCACCGGCTGCCTTCCCAGGAAAACGACTTAATACAGGAGGTGTCCCGCATGGTGCTATACCTGCTCCGGCATAACCTGAACCAACTCCTGCATATACTTTACCGCATCGATGTGGAGGAACGTAAAGTAAAACAGGCTATGCTCGCGGCCTCCGAAGATGAAGTAGCCGAAAACATAGCCCGTTTGATTGTGGAGCGGGAG
>NZ_AKIS01000125.1:0-27146 GCF_000277005.1 Pontibacter sp. BAB1700
GGTTGTTTCCCACTTCAGGTCCGGGTTGGCCAGCTGAGACTGGGCAAGACCTGAAAGGTCAAGGTAGTTGCTACCGCCTGTGTAAAGCGGCAGGTATCTGAAGTCGCCGATCTCCTGGTTACCGGTTACACCGTAAGAAGCACGCAGCTTCAGTTCACTCATGTAGTCAAGACCTGACATGAAGTTTTCTTCAATCAGTCTCCAGCCTGCCGAAACAGACGGGAAGTAACCATAGCGGTTGTTCGCACCAAAACGGGAAGAGCCGTCAGCACGGAAGTTAACGCCCAACAGGTATCTGTCTCTGAAGGAGTAGTTCACACGACCAAAGAAAGAAACAAGAGAAGACTCGATTTCAGAGTTTGTACCGGCGTTCACACGAGCAGCACTCGATACGTAACGGAAACGCTCACTTGCGAAGCCTTCACCTGTTACACTGGCGCTGCGGATCTGGTTGTCCTCGTTGCTGGCACCGATCACAGAAGACAGGCTGTGTACCTCGTTGAAAGTTTTGTTATAAGCCAATGTTGCCTCCAACAAGCGTTTGGTAGCAGTGGTAGTGGCATTAATGGCCTGACCACCCTGTGCCTCAAAAGTAGAACCAGGGAAGTTAGCGGCGCTATAACGACGTTCCTCCACGTTCAGCACGTCTATACCACCCTTCACCTGCAGGTCGAGGCCCGGGATGATTGAGTATTTCGCAAACGCGTTACCAACAGCACGAAGGTTGCGTGTTTCGTTATCGTTCTCAAGACCTTCCGCTACCGGGTTAGTATAGTAGAAGTTAGGATAAGAGTAAGTTCTTGTCTCTACATCAGTGAAAACAGGCCAGAGCGGAGACGCAGCCAATGCGTTGGCAAACGGGCTGGTGATCGAGTTGTCGCTGATGATACGGTCACTGTCTGAGCGGCTTAGCTGAATGCTGGTGCCCAGTGAGAACTTGTCATTTGCCTGGTGGTCCAGGTTCAGTCGGGTAGAGTAACGCTGATAGCGGCTACCAATTACCACACCCTTCTGATCGAAGTAGTTACCAGACACATAGTAGCGCGTCTTCGGGTCACCACCGCTTAAAGAGAGCTCGTAGTTAGAGATTCCGGCCGAGCGGGAAATTTCATCCACCCAGTCAGTGTCAGCTATTGGGAAATCAAGGCCTCCATAGTAGAAGTCAGCAAACTCCTCTGGAGTGTACTGGCCTTCCGGAATGAAACCGTCGTTCACGAAAGCTTCCATCATGATCTCAGCATACTGCTGCGTGTTCAGAAGCTTAGGCTTTTTCCAGTAGTTCTGTGTACCTGAATACATATTGAAGTTAACCTGTGTCTGACGGGCAGAACCACGCTTGGTCGTGATCAGTACTACACCGTTGGCAGCACGCGAACCGTAGATGGCTGCGGCAGAGGCATCTTTCAGAATGTCGATTGACTCGATATCGTTCGGGTTGATGTCTGTCACTGCGTTAGTAGACTGACCACCAAAGCCTAACTGAGAGAAGTCACCTGTTGTTAGCGGAACACCATCCACTACATAAAGCGGCTGGTTGCTGGCAGAGATAGAGGTAGCCCCACGCACACGCACGGTGATACCGCCGCCAGGCGTACCAGAGTTCTGAGAAATCTGCACACCGGCAGCACGTCCCTGCAGTGCCTGGTCAACACCTACAACCGGCAGGTTCTGGATGTCTTCCGACTTCACTTTGGCTGTAGCGCCTGTTACTTCACGACGCTCCTGCGTACCGTAACCCACTACCACTACTTCACTTAGCTGACGCTCATCAGCAGCAAGCTGTACGTCAACTGTGGAGCGACCATTTACTGGTACTTCCTGACGCTGCATACCGATAAAGCTGAACACCAGGGTTGCGTTTGGCTGTACCGATAAGGTGTACTCGCCGTTGATTCCGGTTGTAACACCATTTGTAGTGCCCGCTCCAACACGGTAACACCTGGGAGCGCAGAGCCGTCATTGGCTGCTGTTACTCTACCGGATACAGTTTGAGTCTGAGCCCAGACACTGCCTACCAGTGTCAGGACTAAAAAGAAGCTCAAGAGTATACTCTTCTTCATAGTAGTTAAATTAGATAAAAAATTGATTTAGGAATTAACATTAGTCTTGCCAATTGGTTGAGAGAAATCAAAAAAACGGCTTAACTAATTTAGCAAATATAAAAAAATAATAAACACATTCCTTTAAAATGTTGGACAGATTCGGGTTTGTTTGCAGGAAATATGTAAAGTCTTATAAATCAGAAGAATTCATGTTCGAACTTGGATTAAGATGGTGTTCTGTGACCAAAACCCTGCTTATGAATCGGTTAATTTTTCTCCAGCACCGTCACACTCAGAAAGCCGCTGCCCTCGTGAATGGCTGACTTCCAGCCCAGGTCCTGCAGGTACCAGCGTATAAAATTATTGAGCAGGCCATGCGCCACCAGGATCACATGCGGCTTGTGCTCAGCCTCCCGTGCCAGAAATGTGGCTGCCTCACGTGCCCGCTGTTTTGCCTGCCTGAACGTCTCTATTCCCTTACTGTTCATGCCCATCATCCAAAGTAGCCTGGCGCCCACCAGCCAGAGCCTGATCGGGAGCCGCAAAAGAGGGAGCGAAAATATACGACGCTCAAACTCCCGGAACTCATGTCGCACGATCAATTCTACCTCATCACCAAATATCTGCCGTGCAGTGAGCTGCGACCTCACCAGGGTGCTGCAGTATACCTGCCGGATCTCCTGGTAAGGAATGGCCTCGTGTTCCAGGACAAACTGCTCTACTTCCGCTGCATCATAGTCGCTGATATAATTGCGTGCGCCGGCTTTGTCAAAGTAGCCCTTCTTCGAAACCATAGGCCGTGCATGACGGATCAGGAAGATGCGCTTTCTGGTCTGAGTACTGATCGATGGTGCTGTCAAGACATGCCTGGTTGGTTTAAGCAGTGTATACGCACGAGGGAATTCCACGATGCCCGTGGCTCCAGGGTGCAACTCAACTTATAGCCATCATTTCAGGTGCAGAGATCGCAAGGTATAGGCATGATAAAAAAATGTAAAAAACCTGAAATCGCATTAACGGAATTTGCCTTGCTCGCGTAATAGAATGCACTGATAGCAACTGCTGGAACACATGACATGAACCACCCAGCGGAAGTACAATTTTTCATAAACATCTTCTGGCCAGCCTTTGGCCTTCATCTATACCTGGCTGGCTATTAATTATTAGGCATTCACCTGTCTCTAAGTGCCATGTTGCAACCTGGCTGAGATGAATATTGGCCCGAACCAAAAAATGATGTAAAACATATCTACACCAGAAAAGATAATGAAAACACCCCATTACCCATCGACGATCCTGATGACTGCCGATACGGTTGGCAGCGTATGGACCTATGCTCTGGAGCTAACAAGAGCCGTAGCATCCCAAGGCACAAATGTAGCACTGGCTACCATGGGTAGCCCCATGAACGAAGAGCAGCGCGCAGAAGCAGAGAGCATCCCCAATCTCACAGTGTATGAAAGCGAGTATAAGCTTGAATGGATGGATGATCCCTGGAAGGATGTGGAGAAGGCGGGCCAGTGGCTTTTGGAGCTGCGCGACCAGGTGCAGCCGGATGTGATCCACCTTAACCACATGAGTTTCGGCAGCCTGGATTGGGGCAAGCCCGTGCTGGCGGTCATCCACTCCTGTGTGCTGTCGTGGTGGCGGGCCGTGAAGCAGGAGGAGGCTCCCAAAAGCTGGAACAAGTACAGCGAAATGGTGCGAAAAGGCCTGCAGGCAGCCGATGTGGTGGTAGCCCCGACCCAGGCCATGATGCACCAGGCAGAAGAACTCTATGGTCCGTTTAAGCAAAGCACCGTGGTGTATAACGGGCGAGGACAGCAGTATTTCCAGTTTGGGCGCAAGGAGCCTTTCGTTTTCAGCCTGGGCAGGGTATGGGACGAGGCCAAGAATATCTCTATGCTGGCACACATTGCCTCAGACCTGCAGTGGCCGGTTTATATAGCAGGTGAAGGCAAGCATCCGGATACAGGAGAGGCCATGGAGCTGGAAAACGTATACTTCCTGGGGCAGCTCACAAACAAAGAGGTGTCTGATTGGCTATCCAGAGCGTCGATCTACGCATTGCCTGCCAAGTATGAACCCTTTGGACTTACCGTGCTGGAAGCGGCCATGTCAGGCTGCGCCCTGGTGGTGGCAAAACTGAGAGCATGGCTGAGGTATGGGGCAATGCCGCCCGCTACGTTGACCCAAACAGTGCAGATGAATTGCGTGACGCGATCGAGAACCTGATAGATGATGAGTTCTGCCGCAATATAATGGCTTGCCGGGCTGTGAAGCGCTCGCATGGATACACCGCCGACCAGATGGCCCAGGATTACAGTTATCTGTACGGGCAGCTGATTCAGGCACCGGTTTCGGTTTCAAAATGAAAAACTAGCTTATCTTTACCAAAAATTGTCAAACAACGAGATGAACATCGTTATTCTTGGCCTTTCCATTACAACTTCCTGGGGCAATGGCCACGCCACCACATACCGTAACCTGGTACGGGCCCTCAACGCCAATGCACACCATGTGTTGTTTCTGGAGAGAAAGCTGCCTCAGCGACAAGCCGCGGCTGATCTGGCGCGCCAGACTTCTGCCAGTTAGGCACCTACGCTACATTAGAGCAACTGAAGCAGTACACGGAGCAAGTACGTGAAGCCGATTTGGTGATCATGGGTTCGAGTCTGTCTGAAGGCACCGTGATCGGGAAGTGGATAATCGAGACGGCAAAGGGCATTAAGGCTTTTTACGATCTGGATGCACCTGCCACCCTCACAGAACTGGAAGGCCAGGGACCATCTTACCTGAGTGCGAGCCTGATCCCTGCCTTTGACCTATACCTATCCTGCACGGGAGGTCCTGCATTGGAGCTGTTTGAGCAAAAGTACGGCGCCAGCATGGCCCGTCCGCTCTACTTCTCAGTTAACCCGGAGCTATACCATCACGAGTACCGCGAGATCAAATGGGATCTGGGCTACCTGGGTGCTTATTCAGAAGACAGACAGTCGGTCCTGCAAAAACTGATGGTGGATGCGGCCGCTCAGTGGCCAGAGGGACGTTTTGCGGTAGCTGGTACGAAATATCCCGAAGACATGGGCTGGCCCGGTAACATCAACATGCTGCATCACCTGACTCCGGTTGAGCACCGCGATTTCTTTAACAGCCAGCGCTTTGCGTTAAGCTTAGCCCGCTCTGGTGCCAGCAGGTTTGGCTATACCCCAAGCATGCGTCTCTTTGAGGCGGCTGCCTGCTGCACACCTGTCATTTCGGACTACTGGGAAGGTATAGAGTCGCTGTTTGAGCCTGAATCGGAAATACTGATTACCAAAAGCGCCTCTGAAACATTACGCTTCCTCCGTGAGATTTGTACCTCGGAGCGCAAAGCCATTGGTACAAGGGCCCGTCGCAAAGTGATGGCACACCACACAGCCGCCCACCGTGCCCATGAACTGGAAACGTATGTGGGAGAATTGATGTCCCTGAACACTTCGAATGAGCCAAAGCTGGAAACGATCGGCTGATACAGAACTGAATTTACTTAACAGGAAGCCATACCCGATTTGCTGGCAAGCGGGTATTGCTCTTTTTGTGCAGGGAGCAGCCACGCCTGACTGCACTAACGATTACATGACAATGACAAAAAAAGGAATAGAACGCTGGAAGACACTGAAATCGCAGGTGGTATTTGAACACAAATGGTATACCCTGCGCCGTGACCACGTGGAGCTGCCCAACGGACATGTGATGGACGACTACTTTGTGAGTGTAAGACCGGATGTGGTGCTGACCTTCCCGTTGACTGAAGATGGGCACGTGCTGTTTGTGCGGCAGTACAAGCATGCTGCTGCCGATATCTTTATTGAACTGCCCGGTGGCGTGATCGATGCGCATGAAACGAACCCCCTGGAGGCGGCTAAACGGGAGCTGTTGGAAGAAACCGGCTATACCACCGACGACCTGGAACCGGTGCTGCAGGTGATTGACAACCCAACCAAAGACACGAATAAAATTTACTATTACATCGCCCGCAATGTACGCGAAGTAGCTGCTCAGGACCTCGATGAGAGTGAGCACATCGAGGTCCTGAAAGTGCCACTGCAGGAGGTGGAGCAAATGATAATGAGCGGCCAGGTTAATGTGGCCGGCTCCATTGCACTCTGCCTGCTTGCTCTCCGGAAGCTGGGTGCTTAGAGCTTACTGATCTGCCTGCCAGGCAGTAGCTGCAATGATGTTGGTGCCTTTCCAGTGCAAAGTATAGCCTGCCGTGTGCGGGGCGAGGCTGAACTGTGAGTGCAGGTTCAGTTCCTGACGAATTTGGGCTGCTGTAACCTGAAGTGGAGCCGGTTTATACCCATTGCGTGTCAGGCGGTGCTGCCAGGCATCCAGCCGTTCGTGGCGCTCTACTCTGTCGCCCCCTTCAAAAGCTACCACATTAAGGATCTCCCTGCCAAAAAACTCCTGCTCGATCACACGGCGCTCCGGCATATCGGCCGGTAACAGCGTGTCCAGCACATCAAACACGGTATGGTAGTGACGCAGCGACTCACGCAGGCGTGGCAGGAAGTCGAGGCGGTTATGCTCTGAGTCAGGTTCTGTCAAGGTGAGCAGCTGCGGACGCAATGCACGTATCTGCTGCAGTACGCGATCACGCTGGTCAGGTATAGCCACCAGTTCATCGGCGAGATGGTGCAGAGTGAGTGCCGCGTTCACGATCAGGGTATGGGAAGCGTCAATCTCAAGCGATTGCAAATCAAAATCTTCAAGGCGGGTAGCCACATAGGTATAGCTGAAGTCCAGGCCCAGCCGCTCGGCGTGTGCGCTTAGGCGGGAACCGGTAGCCTGCAGCTTATAGGCCGGATCCGGGTTACTGTGGTCCGGTATATCGATGCCTGTCAGGTGCAAAGCAGGACGCTCTCCCGGCATGGCTGCCAGCTGTTCCATCAGGTGGAACCACTGCAAGCCACTGCCTATACCTAAGTCCAGCAGGTATACCGATGACTTACCGGCAATGGCAGAAAGGATGGAGTGATTGGCAAAGCGGTGCCCGAAAGTAACCAGCGGCGTAGCTGTCACCAGCACATTGAAGGCCGCGATCATATCCATTTCCCCAAAGTTAGAGGCATACAGGTTGCCTGACGCTTTCGTTGTGCTTTGCTGACAACGCAATGCCAGGGCCCGTGCAAATGCCTGCGCGATGCGGCCTTCTGCACCAGTCTGCTCAGCAGCTCTGTTCAATAAGTCGTGTGCATTAACCACGGCCTCTTCAGGCTGGTCCTGAACCTGATAGCCCAGGTCGAGTACCTGTGCCAGTAGCGGTTGTGTAGCGTATACGCGGGAAGGATGTAGTAATTCTTGTAGCATTTGCAGAAGGTATAACTGGTGTTCGTCAGGCCCGATAGTCAGGCGCAGGGTATGGTGGTCGGCACGGCGCACCAGGATGTTGTTGGCAAGCAGGTAGCTGTGTATGTCATCGGCGCTGTAACCACCGGCATCCAGCAGCAGAAAATTACCCTGTGATGGCCAGAACTGTACGCCTATCTTCTGCAGCGCCTGCTCCAGCTTGGTTTTGCCGGTCTGTGTGGCCTCTAGGGTCATGTGCAGGAAGTGCTCGTCGTCCAATGCAGCCAGTGCGGCAACCTGTGCCAGCTGGTTCACATTGTATGGTTGTTTTACTTCGTGTATCTGCTCAATCAGGTGCCGCTGCGCGATCATGTACCCGATGCGGACGGAGGCTAGCCCGTAGGCCTTGGAGAAGGTGCGTAACACCACCAGGTTTGGGTAGCGGGAGAGCATTGACACGGCATCAGCACAGTCAGGAGCTGTAACATATTCTATGTAAGCCTCATCTACCACAACAGTAATATGTGCAGGGATGCGATCGAGTACCTCCTCCAGCTCAGCGGATGTGAGGTAAGTGCCGGTTGGGTTATTGGGGTTGCAGATGAAACAGAGTCGTGTAGAGGGGCGCAGCTGGCGCATAAAAGCCTGCATGTCAATCCGGAAAGCACTTGTAAGTGGAATTTCAGTGCAGGGGATGCGCAGAGCACGGGCTTCCTGGCAATACAGCGGGTAGGAGGGTGTGAAAGTCAGCACCTCTCCATCTTTGTCGTGACCGCAGAAGCGGCGCACGAGCAGCGAAATCAACTCTGCTGAGCCGCTGCCTACTGTGATCTCATCTGCCTGTACTCCCAGTTTCTTAGCCAGCGCGTGTCGCAGGTCGGCTGCATCGGGTGTTGGATAGCCATGTATGCTGGTGAGGGCCTGTTGCATGGCGGCCAGTACCTGCGGAGATGATCCAAACAGGTTTTCGTTTGTTGCAGCTTGATAAGGGAGGCGTTTCTGTTCCATAGCAGGTTGTAGCAGCATAAGTTTTAGCATTGCAATATAGCAATTCAAAAATGTATATTATATTTTAAATGATGGTTAAGCATAAAAAAATGATAACAAAGTGAAATTAAAAAAAATGCTTTATACGAGCAGATAACTAATTGTCTGAAAACGTTGTATATACAATTATTGCAAGCGTTATTGCACCCCATCTAAGATATTTTCGATATGAAGTTAGAACATGAATTAAAGATGCCAAACTTCAGGAGCCCTTATCAGAGAGCTTCTCTGAATCTGATGTTCACGGGTGAGTGGATGATGGCACGGGTTGACAGTCTGCTCAAGCCCTATGACATTTCTTCACAACAGTACAATGTCCTGCGCATCCTCCGGGGGCAGCAGGGCAAGCCCATCAACCTCTTTGCCATACAGGAGCGAATGCTGAACCGCATGAGCAATGCTACCCGCCTGGTTGAAAAACTGCGTCTGAAAGGGCTGGTTACCCGTGAGCTTTGCGAGCAGAACAGACGCAAGGTGGAGATTGCCATCACAGATAAAGGAATGGAACTGCTCGACAAGCTAGACCCACTGATGAAGCAGCTCGAGGAAGACACCTTTAAAAGCCTGTCGGCTGATGAAGCACAACACCTGAGCGACACACTGGACCGGGTGCGGGAATAATTCCGGTAACACGTCTGTATTGCTTAACTTCTGGCAGAGCCTGTCGTTTAAATGTCAGTATGACAAACAAATAGCTATGGAACAGGAACAAACCACTTTGTTGAAAGATTATACGATGGAAGAAAAGGGCGCCTACCTGGCAGCGCTTGCTTCCGTTGCTTCCGCAGATGGACACGCCTCTGAAGAAGAACTGGAATTTTTGAGGGTGCTGAGTGAGGCAGCCGATATGCCGGAAAACGTGGAGGAAGAGGTGATCTCAATTGCTAAAAATCCTTCACAGATCAGCGTGCAGCGGGTGCTCGATGTGCTCAAAAAGAGTGAACTGCGCTTCTCTTTCATCACTGATATCATCAGCTTTGCCAAAGCTGATGGCGAATATACCCAGGAGGAGCAGAAGCGGATACAGGAGATGGCCGATTACCTGGGCGTAGACCAAAAGCAGTACAGTGTGCTGGAGCAATTTGTGAACAAGGCCGATGAGGCCCAGCAGCACGGGGAGGATCCGAGTTCTCAGGCGTTTATGAACAAGAACGGTTTTGGAGACATGTTTAAGAATGTTGGCATCTCCCCACAAATGGTACAAGGTATACTAGGCATAGCAGCGCCGCTTGTACTGGCCCGTATGATGGGCGGCGGCAGACGCCGCGGCGGTATGATGGGTGGCATGGGCGGCGGTCTGCTGGGAGGACTGCTTGGTGGTATGATGATGGGACGTGGCGGGCTGATGGGGGGCGGTCGACGCTCGAACAGCGGCTTAGGTTCCATGGCCTCTGTATTGGGTAGCCTTAATGGGCGCAACCGCTACGGCAGCATGGGCTCCGGCGGACTGGGCAGCTTGTTGGGTGGATTGCTCGGTGGCAACAAACGGGGCGGCGGCACGAGCTGGTAGGTATAGCGGTGTATTTTCATCATCTACAAAACAGCTGTATTTGATAGGAAGGGAGCTGGTGGTAATTTTTGCCATCAGCTCCCTTCTATTTGGGCATGCCTCAATCTGCTATGATATATTTTGTAGCTTTAGGAAGCAAATCTGAACCGCATCAGTTACTATGATAAAAAGTAAATTCCTATACCTGGCATTGGCCTGAGCCTGGGTTTTTCTGCCTGTCAGCAGCCACCGGAGCAACCTACTGCAACTGCTCAAACACAAACCACCGAAGCGAAGGTATACTACCCGGGCAAAGGTGATAACTGGGAAAAGAAAGAACCAGAAAAGGTTGGTATGGACGCTGCTGCATTGCAGGAAGCAGTAGAGTGGGCCAAACAGCAGGAAACGACCCAAATGCCCAAAGACTTCTCTACGCAGGAGGAAATTTTCGGCAAAATGCTCGGGCCTTTACCCAACGATAGAGCCAGCACCAACGGCATCATCCTGAAGAACGGCTACATCGTGGCCGAATGGGGCGAAACCGAGCAGGTAGACCCCACCTACAGCGTTGCCAAAAGTGTGCTCTCCACCATATTGGGCATTACGATAGACAGGGGTATGATCAAAAACATACAAGACCCGGTGGCGAACTATGTGCAGGATGGCGGCTATGACTCGGAGCAGAACCGCAAGGTAACCTGGGAGCACCACGTGCGGCAGACCAGCGAATGGGAAGGCGAACTCTGGGGTAAGAAACACGACTTTGTGGGCAAGGAAGAATACGGCCGTGGTGAACGTAAACCACGTGAGCTGCAGGAGCCAGGTACCTACTACGAGTACAACGACGTGCGCATCAATCGCTTTGCTTTGTCGATGCTCCGCCTTTGGAAAAAGCCGCTGCCGGAAGTGTTCAAAGACGAAGTGATGGATCCGATTGATGCTTCTAATACCTGGAAGTACGTGCCTTACCATAATTCCTATGTAGAGATAGGCGGCAAGCGCATGCCCTCGGTGAGCGGCGGTACCCGCTGGGGCGGTGGCCTCTGGATCAGTGCCCGCGACGAAGCCCGCTTTGGCTACCTGTTCCTGCGCAACGGCCGCTGGAAGGACAAGCAGATCGTGTCGGAGGAGTGGGTGAAAGAAGCTACTACTCAACGCAGACCGGTAGGTCCTGACTACGGCTACCTGTGGTGGCTCAATACCGAAGGCAAAGCCTGGCCCAGTGCGCCTACCACCAGCTATGCTGCTTTAGGTGCCGGACAGAATACGATTTGGGTAGATCCGGAGCATGATATCGTGATCGTGTGGCGATGGCACCACGGCAACCCGGATGAGTTGATTAAAAGGGTGCTGGCAGCGGTGAAGGAATAAAACAAAACGAGCCGACTCACATGAGTCGGCTCGTTCTTTATCAGGTTATACCTTTAGGTCTTAGTGACGGCAAGTGCAGTGCTCGCCGGCTATACCTTCGGTGCGGGTATCAGTACCTTCGTGCCAATCGAAAGAAGCTGCATACTTGTTGTTTTCCCACCAGAATTTGCCTGGCTTGCGGTCGTAGTTGCCTACCTCGTTTAGCGTAGCGGCATCAAACAGTCGGCCATTAACCATAGTGTAGCGCACGTGCTCGGAGTTCTGGATATTCTCGAGTGGGTTCTGGTCCAGCACGATCAGGTCGGCCAGTTTACCTGTCTCCAGTGAGCCGAGTTCTTTGCCCATACCCAGGTACTCGGCACCGTTCATCGTGGCGGCACGCAGGGCTTCCATGTTGGTCATACCGCCTTGCTGCAGCATCCAAAGCTCCCAGTGTGCGCCGAGGCCTTGCAGCTGTCCGTGTGCACCGAGGTTCACTTTTACGCCGGCATCCGTCAGGGCCTTGCAGGCTTCAGAAGTCTTGAAATAACCGTTGCGGTACTCTTCGTCCGGTACCTGCATCACAAAGCGTGAGCGACCATCGATTACTGAACGAGGTGTGAATTTCAGGAGTCTTTCCTTCTCCCATACCTTGGTGTTCTGGTACCAGTAGTACTCGCCGCTGGTCGCGCCGTAGTTTACGATCAGGGTAGGGGTATAGCCGGTGTTTGAGGCTTTCCATACCTCTACCACATCTTTGTAGAGTGGTGCGATCGGGATGTTATGCTCTATACCGGAGTGACCGTCGAGGATCATGCTCATGTTGTGGAAGAAGGTTGAGCCACCTTCCGGCACCACGGTCATGTCTAGTTCGCGAGCCGCCTGAATGATCTGCTGGCGCTGCTCACGGCGTGGCTGGTTGTAGCTCTTCACCGAGAAACCACCGGCAGCTTGAATGCGTTTCAAATGCGAACGGGCGTCGTCGAGGCTGTTCACCACAGCTTTAAAGTTGCCATCAGCACCGTACAGAATCGTTCCAGTTGAGTAGATGCGCGGACCCACCATATGCCCTGCTTTCACGGCTTCGGACTGGCTGAATACCATCTCGGTAGTAGAAGATGGGTCGTGCGTCGTCGTTACACCGTAAGCCAGGTTAGCCAGGTACGACCACTGCTGTTTCGGGCTCATGCCGTTACGGAAGGTGCCCAGGTGTGCGTGTACGTCCACTATACCTGGCATAATCGTCTTACCACTGGCGTCAATCACTTTCGCGTCTTTCGGCACAGCTATACCTTTGCCCACCGACACAATGCGGTTGCCGTCCACGACGATCGTACCGCCTTCAATTACCTCATCGCCTTTCATCGTGATGATACGGGCGTTGGTAAAGGCTACTTTGCCCTGCGGCTTATCTGTTTTAAACTCCAAACCGATCTTTATACCTGTGGTATCGATGGCGGGCAGTTTCTCAGGAGCACCCTCCAGGAAAGCAAAGCGGTCTTTCAGGTCGTTCGAGAAATACTCATCACCCAGCACCCAGTTCACTTTCTTGCTGTCGCCTGACCAGTGCACGCTTGTGCCCGCGTCTTTCGTGAAACGGGCAACAGGAACTGCCTTGGTCTCAGCGCTTAGGTCCATACCGGCACCATTGGCCGAGAAAGGCACTACATAGCCGTTGAATAGCTCCACAAAAGCCAGCCATTTGTTGTCCGGGCTAGGGTAGAACTGGTCGGTGTAGGTAGAGGTATAGTGCGTGCGCTCCTCTTTGCCGTTCAGGGCCACGCTCTTGAAGGTATACTTACCGCCACCGCCAGCTGTGAAGAAAATACGGTCAGACGAAGCGTTGAACAGTGGATTGAAGCCGCTCTTCTGTACGAAGGTCGGGTTCTTGCCTTCTGCCGTCATGTAATAGATGCCACGCTCGTTGCCGTGGGCATAGCCCATGTGGTTGTTGCCACCGTCTTTGCTGTACACGATCAGCTTGCCGTTTGGCGAGAAAGAAGCGTTGGTATAGAAGCCTTTCTCAGATGTGAGTTTAGACGGCTTCGCGTTTTTCTTGCGGATGTCCACTTTCACCAATGCGCCGAGGTTTTCATCGTCCCAGGTAGAGAACACGAGCGTTTTGCCATCAGGCGAGAAAGCCGGGTAGAACTCAAAGTCCTTGCCGTTGGTGATGCGCTCCGGCTTGCCGTTTGGCAGTTCTTTTTTGTAGATATGACCCGCAGCATTGAACACCAGTAGCTTGCCATCAGGCGAAGTCACGGCATGGCGGATGGCCTTAGCCGCGAACTGGTCTGGCGATACACCTTCCTTGCTGAAATCGTGACGCACGGCTTCGGCGATGTGGTGCGTGGCAGTGGCTTCAAAAGGTATGTTGCTTACTTTCTGGCTGGCTACGTCAATCTTGTTGATCTTGCCGTTTGCCCAGAACACGAGGCTCTTGTTGTCAGGCGTCCAGGAGAAGTACGGATATACCCCAAAGATGGCCCAGGCTTCCTGCTGGTCGTTGCTCAGCTGGTCGTAGATCGGCCACTGCTCACCTGTTTTGAGATCGTGGATGAAAAGAACGGACTTGGTGCGCACGCGGCGCACGAAAGCCAGCTGCTTGCCATCGCGGGAGATAATCGGACGAACGGAGCCACCATTACCCGTTACCACGTTTTCGATCTCGCCTGTGTTACGGTCTACGCGACGAATCACGTAAATCTGGCTGTTCGGGTCTTTGTTGTACTCAAAGGTAGAGCCACCGCTCATGTCTTCTGAGAAGTACACGTACTTGCCGTCCGGCGAGGCCATCGGCTCACCTGCGTCTTGCTGGTCGTTTTTGCGCTTGGTCAGCTGCACGCCGCTGCCACCCGATCTGTGGTACATCCACATCTCGCCGGCGCCCAGCGAACGGGAGGCCGTAAAGTGCTTGCGGGCGATCAGATATTCCCCATCAGGCGTCCAAACAGCGTTGTTGAGCAAACGGAAGTTCTCTTTGGTGATCTGCTTGGCGTCGGAGCCATCGCGCTTCATTACCCAGATGTTGTCGCCGCCACCTGCATCAGAAGTAAAGGAGATGAACTTGCCATCAGGCTAAAACGCGGCTGCACCTCGTAGGCGCGGCCACTGCGGAGCAACTTCGCTTTGCCGCCCGAAATCGGCATGATATAGATATCGCCGAGCATGTCGAAGACGATCTCCTTGCCGTCCGGACTCACGTCCAGGCTCATCCAGGTGCCTTCGTCGGTTGTTACGGTAATTTCTTTTTGCGGTCCGCGGGCTTCCTCCACGTTCCACTTGTTGTCTTTTTTGTCCTGCGCCGTGGCTGTGCCCAAAGGTAAGGCAAGTGCCGCCGCCAGGAACATACTCAGATAGGTATGCTTCTTCATGACAGGGTGTATTCGATTAGATTAATTTAGATTCTCAAATTTAACGATTTGAGGGGAGAAATCAGAAAAGGTTTAATTTAGGTGGGCGGGGTAGAGATTTGGACGTGTATTGGATAATGTTCTTGGAAGAACAGGTTGCTCCTCAATACCGTCAACTTAAGTAAACGCTCTTTCGAAATTATCAATCCGAAACTGATTTGACAGCAACTAATAGAGTATCAGGATGGTCATCCTACCCTTGTCGTCGATATGCACTTGAAAATGGACTTGCGAATTTACGGCCTTCCCCATAAAACGGGCTGGCTCCCATTGTCCGGTAGAGGCTTTAAGCGCTTGCAAAAGGTCGTGTTGTAAAGAGCTACACTCTTTCAGTGGTGCCCATACGATAGCCTGCACATCATATACTTGATAATATGTAGGTTTCACTCGCCGATCAGGTATAGATAGTTCCGTGATGTTTCCCATTGAATCTATACTTGCTATAAAATTCTCATAATTGAATTGACCGGTCAGTCCATATTTCTTACTTTCAATGTGGAGTAATAGATTCGCTAACTGAATATTAGGAGAAGGGCCTACATAATCGATTGCGGCGGGATTCGTAAATACAGTTCTATCGAAAAGGATGTTTCTGTAATCAATCGTATACCCCAATTGCAAGATGTTAGCCTCCTGCACAGGTATAGCTTCCAGCGAATCTAAGGGCTTCGAGTTAGAGCCGTAGTAGCTGAAAGTTAGGATACCCTTTCGCTCGTAAGTATAGAGCAGCCACCTTTGACCCAGCGTAACATCAAAATCGCAGGAGCTATACCTACCAGTAATTTCTCCAGCTGCCGGTAAAGTAAATGTGAGTGTTTCAGGTAAGGAAATTCCCTTCTTGAAGTGCTTTTCTACACTGAACTTAACAGTGTAGGTTAGGGAGTCTTTAGCGAATACCTTAGATATAGCCTGCCCGAAAAGAACATGTTTCGCTTTTAGGAATTCTAAAGCAATCGGTGGAGGATCTGCGTCGCAGGCAAATGCTGCAAATGGCCCTAAAGAAAAGATGAACAGTAGAAGCCTTATCATGCTGTTGTGTTAAATCAAGGTATGGATGATTTTGTTACTCCACCACAAACTCCCTAGCCAAATCAAAACTCAGCGGCTTGTTGCGGCTGTGGATCTGCTCCAGGAAGCTGTCGAGCTCTTCTTTATACTCAAGGTGGTAATCTTCGTGCAGGTTCTTGCGTATCAGCTGCATGGTGCGCTGCAGGAGGCGTGCCGTAGCGGTATAGAAGGCTTTATAGTAGCTATCGAACTGGCCGGTGAAGTTGTCGAAGATCAGGCGTAACAGGTATAAGTGCAGGTCGATCTCCAACTTGGCGTCTTTGGTCACCGCTTGAAACGGGCAATCTCCTTGGCTGATTTGCGGAGCGATTTGGTAAGGGCGCGGCCCAGGTAACGACCAGTAGTGCCGATCATCAATTCATGGATTGTCTCAACAGTCTGGTCGTAGAGTTCTTCGGGTGTAAGCTCGCCCAACTCAATGGATAGCATGTCGTACAGCTCCGCGTCGCGGCGAGCGGCTTTGAGAATGATGGTTTCCTTTTCTTTGTCGCTCAGCTGCTTGACAGCTTTTTTGAAACCAGTGGAGACGGTAGGCATAAGGTATAGGCTAAGGTATAAAGCGGCAAACGCTCGCTGAAGCTGTTGGTTGCGTACATGCCGGCTATACCTGTAAAGCTAGGAAAAATTGGTTTGGTGTTCAAGATGCGGTAAGCTTGAAAACAAGATGGGGCTATACCTGTTAGAGGGGGTAGGTGTTGCTTTATTGCCCTCGCTCGCGTCCCGCGAGTGTGAGGTATTTGGTGGCGTCCCGCCACCTGTGCCGGCAGGYACACATTACAGCGGCCGGAGTCCGCATGATAGCTCACACTCGCGGGACGCGAGCGAGGGCAGTAGAGTTTGGACTCCCCCTCCTTTTGTTAGGAGGGGGCTGGGAGGAGGTAATCTTCAGGCGAAAATCCTGTTAATCTTTGAATCCTGTAAATCCTGATTCAGACAATTAATAACCCACTGTAAATCTTCCATTATCATTCCGCACGACCATGCTGCGCACCTTATATCCAATCTGCGGATTAGCCGTGCCTTGCGGATCGAAGCGTGAAACCGGGTCGATGAACGATGCGAAGTCTTCTCTTACATCAGTTCTTTTGCCGTTGTACTGGAATCGGGTCTTCGCATCAAAGCCGTGCAGCATCACTTTCACGTGGTTGAACTTCGTCTTGAAGTTGCCTTCCACATCGCCGAAGGTAATGGTCTTGCGGCGTGGGTCGTAGGTGATGGTGCGCTTGTAAAATGCGCCTTTCTGGTAGTCGTAGCTTTCGCCGTCGTCTTCGTAGTACACAAAGCTGTTGGCCACATCGCCGTGGTATACGTGTATGGTCAGCGTGTCAGTCGGCATCTCACCGGTGTGCTGCACCAGCGACTGCATCGGGATGATGCTGCTTTCCTTCACGTAGATCGGCAGTTTGTTGTACTGTACCCCGATCATCTCTTCGCGGTTGCCCTGCTTCACTTCGCCGGTCCAGAGATCGTACCACTTACCGCGCGGGAAGTATACCTTGCCGTAAGTTTTCGTGCTCTCAAACGGCATGATCAGGAAGGCCTTACCAAACTGGAACTGTGAGTCAAACTCGCTGTTGTATACCTTGTCGTCGTGGGTATAGTCGATGGCCAGCGTACGCATGAGCGGCTGTCCGTTTTGTGTGGACTCGTACATGTTGGAGTAGATGTACGGCATCAGGCGGTAGCGCAGGTTGATGAAGTTGCGGGCGATCTCGGTCACCTCTTCGCCAAAAGCCCACGGCTCGGCAGAGCGGGTGTTCACGCCGGTGTGGTTACGGAAGTATGGCGTAAAGGCTCCCAGCTGAATCCAGCGGGCAAACAGACCAACCGGAGCGTTGCCGGTGAAGCCACCAATGTCCATGGCCGAGAAACTTACACCTGTTACGCCAAGGCTGTTAAGCAAGCGTATACCCAGGAGCATGTGGCTATCTTCGGCGCGGTTGTCACCGGTCCAGATGGCGGAATAGCGCTGCGAACCGGAGTAGCCGGCACGGGAGAGGATAAACGGACGCTTGTTGGGCATATGCTGGCGGGCACCTTCGTAGCTGGCGCGGGCCATTTGCAGCCCGTACACGTTGCGGCCCTCTTTGTGCGTGGTGATGTTGCCCTCGAAGTTGAAAAGCACATTGTTCGGCATCTTCTGGCCCCATGTGGCAATCTCGTTCATGTCGTTCCAGAAGCCGTCCACATTCGTATCAGCAAAGAATTTGATTTCCTTTTTCCACCACTCACGGCCTTTCTCGCTCGTGAAATCCGGGAAGTGTGTCCAGCCCGGCCATACCTCGCCGGCGTAGTATTTACCATCCGGATACTTCAGGAACACATCGTCTTTCACACCACGTTCATAGGCGCCGTAGTCTTCTTCGATCTTGATGCCCGGGTCCACGATCACAGTGGTTCTAAAGCCCATATCCTTGAGCTTTTTGTTCATAGCGGCCGGATCCGGGAAGCGTGTCTTGTCCCAGGTGAAAAGTTTGTAGGCATCCATGTAGTGGATGTCGAGCGTGATACCGTCGGCAGGTATGCGCTTCTCACGCAGGGTTTGCGCAATGCGGAAAACCTCCGTCTCCGGATAGTAGGAATAGCGGTTCTGCTGGTAGCCCAGACTCCAGAGCGGCGGCAGTTCCATACGGCCGGTCAGGAAGGTATAGCTCCCGATGATGTCGGCCAGTTTGGTGTGGTAGAAGAAGTAGTAATCCATCTCGCCGCCCTGTGCCCCGAAGGAGGAGAAGCGGTCGTTGCTGGCTCCGAAGTTGAAATCACTTTGGTAGCTGTTATCGAAGAAGATGCCGTAGTTCAGTCCGTTGTGGATGCCGATGTAAAAAGGAAAGGTGGTATAAAGCGGGTCCTGGTTGGTGGTGTAGGCATAGGCGTCGGTATTCCAGTTGGTGTAGCCGCTGCCACGTCGATCAAGCCCGCCGGTTTTCTCACCCAGACCAATGAAGCGCTCGCCTTTCTGCATCTTCTTGTAGGTGGTCACTTCCTCCCCAATCCAGGAGGTCGTCAGTCCTTCTTCGTCCTGGTTGATCACTTTGCCGTCGCGGGTCAGGAAAGCAACAGAGAATGGGTTTTTGGTAATGCGCGCCTGCAGCGAGTCGGTCTGGATGGTGACTTCCTTGTCGTTTTGCGTGATATTCACTTTGGTTTGCTGCGGCTGCGTAACCACGGCGTAGGAAAAGTCTTTGCCAAGCGGCTGCTTGTCCATGCGCACGCGCACCACGGTTGGGGTATAGACCGTCACTTCCACGTGGTTATTCCGGTCGGTGGTCAGGCTTACTTTCTGTCCGGAGATGTTGACATTGTTCACGGAGCCGACTTCTCTGATCGGGCTGTTCTGCGCATACGATGGCAGGTATAGCGCCGTGGTCAGCAGGAGGGCAGCCAGCGCTTTGTAGAAAATCTTCATAGGGAGATTTTTGCTGAAAGGTTGAAAACAAAAGGTCTTTATATAGCAAACCCGGCCAAGCGAGACAGCCTGCCGGGTTTGCTTAATTTAAAAATGCAGTTCGCAGCAGTATGCTTCTATAAAGTTTTTGCACGATCCTGGCATCTTAAAGTTTGGTCAGGGAGTAGGTGTAGTTACCCGGATTCGCCAGATTGAGCACTACTTCATAATCTCCGGCTTCCTCTATCTTGATGTTGGCCGCGCCATACTCCAGGCTAGCGTCAGCATTGTCGTCACCTAAGTTTATATCCCAGGCATCGTTAGCTCTGAACTTGATCTCGCCAACAGACAGTTTTAAGGTTCCTTTCCATACCTGCTCCGTGGCATTGTATGACAGGTCCTGGTCAGAATCCCAGCCACCTGCAGTCGCATCCCCAATTACACCCCAGGTCGTTCTGATGGCTTCCCAGGTCATCTGGTTGGTATTGGCCTTGAGTAGGTAGTAGCCCGTGCCGTTCACTACTAAATTGTCCCCTTTTTCTGTCAGTGTTCCTTTGTTGCCGCTGCTGGTGCCGCCGAAGTCATTGTCCCAGTTAGGCTCAGGCGTAAACTTAAAGTTTGTCTGAGCCTCCGGGAAGTTCACATAACCTTCATACACACCATTATCATTCACAGATGATACCTTTGGTGCCTCGCCTGGGTTCCAGCCCTGGTGGCTGCCCGGTACCCACAGCGATACATACTCGATGATGTCGAGGAACGGCGTTACGTTGAAAGAAACTACGTTGGAATAAGCTGGTGTTACACTCTCTGCCACAGAAGATCGGACACGTGCCTGTATGGTGCCTTCGTTGTTTGGCGCCAGCCCCAGCTGCGTGGCCAGGGTGTTTAACTCCGCTACGGTCAAGGTTCTGCTCGTTGTGCCAGGTGTTGCTTCTATTTCTCTGGCCTCCTCAAAGTCACCACCTTCTGCAATAAACTGCAAGGTATAGGTAACAGCTGCCTGATAGCCGTAATCAGCGGCTGTCCAGTTCATGGTTATCGCATCTTCCCCTTTTGTTTCTGCTGTCAACTCCACACTGTTTTCAGTGGCAGCAAGGGTAGGAGCAGCACCAGGGCGCAGTACCAGCCGCTCTTCGTCTTTCTCGCAAGAGAACAGCACCAGCGACATAAGGCACAGGGTAAATAATTTATTTATCGTGCTTTTCATATTTGATGATTTCAAAATGTGATGTATCTATCCGGAAGCTGACCCCATTAGAGACCAACTTCCGGTCTGTTCAGATTATCGTGTATAGCCCGGGTTCTGTGTCAGGTTCGGGTTGGCGGTCAGGTCCGTGCTTGGGATCGGGTACAGTCGGCGGAATTCCTCCACACCTCTTCCTTCCGGAACGGCACCTTTCCATGGCCACACATAAGTAGCAGAAGTGAATCTGTTGAAGCGGATCAGGTCTGTTCTGCGGTGACCTTCCCATTTCAATTCACGGGCACGCTCGTTGATAATGAAGTCCAGCGTCAACTGTCCCTGGCTGATCGCACCACCGTTGCCTCGCACATTGCCAGTTGCATCTGTATAGGCACGGCGACGCAGTTGGTTTACGTAGTCAAGTGCGTCAGCTGCAGAACCACCGCCGCCACGTAGCACAGCCTCAGCATACATCAGGTATACATCAGCCAGGCGGAACATTGGGAAGTCAGTGTCCGGGTGGTTGCCACTCGGGTCAGAACCTGCCTGACCTGCTCTGTTCACGTTTTTGAATTTCGTGATCGGGTAGCCGTCTGTGAAAGTGAAAATGTCAGCGATCTCCAGGTTCTGTCCGTCGGTATGGAACATGGCGCGCTCATCCGGTGTGGCATTGGTGCTCGGGAAGAGCTCGACAATGTTCTTGGTCGTGCGCAGACCACCCCAGCCACCGTTGATGCCAAAAGCAGCTGCATTCATGTTGCCGCCGACTGGCGCATGTACCAGGTAAGTCATACCGCCCCAGGTTGTGGTGCGCAGACCGTCAAACGTGATCGGGAAAATGATCTCGCTTGAGGTATGGTTGTCAGCAAGGAACAGGTTGCCGTATTCTGCCTCCAGTTGGTAGCGACCAGAGTCGATCACGCGGCGGGAGTAGGTTACAGCATCTGCGTAACGGCCTTGGCCGGTGTAAACCTCCGCATTCAGGTATAGCTTGGCAAGCAGCGTCCAGGCTGCTGCCTTGTCAGCTCTGCCGTATTCAAATCCGGGTTCGCCCAGTTCACTCTCAATGGCCAGCAGCTCGCTCTCCACATAGCTGAACAGGTCGGCGCGTGTCGTCTGCTCCGGGAAGAAAGAACCTACACGGTCCTGCTCAGTCACGAAAGGCACGTTGCCATACAGGTCGAGCGCATGCCAATAGCTCAGAGCGCGCAGGAAGCGGGCTTCAGCACGGTAGCGTCTGGCTTCTTCCAGGTTCGCACCTGTGATGCCACGCTCGCTTAGCTGGGCATCCTGTGTCTCGCGGATAAACTCGTTTGTAAGCGATACCTGGTAGAAAATACGGTTGTAAAGTGCGCGCAGGAATTCGTTGGCCGGTGTCCAGTCCATGTCGTGGAGGTCGCGCAGGGTACCGTCGTTCCAGGCAATGATCGCCTCGTCAGTCGACAGCTCCTGGGCCTGCCAGTACTGGCGCAGGTAGTTGGAGAAGCCCTCGTCGATACCGCTGATGTCAGGACGACCAGCAGGGCCCTGCTGACCTGTCACCGCGTAGCCGGCATACATTTTGGCCAGGATGCTCTTGTAGTTGGCGAAGTCACGGTACACGTTAGCCGATACTACATCGTACTTCGGCTCTATGTCCAGACTGTGGTCGCAGGAAGCAGCAGACAGGGAAAGTACGCCTGCCAGTGCTATGTTTCTTATGTTTCTGAAATTCAGAGTTTTCATGGTTGGATGAATTAAAGATTAACAGTCAGACCTAAGGTATAAACACGCGGCCTAGGGTAGAAGTTATTGTCTATACCGCTGGCAATCTCAGGATCAAGACCGTTGTATTTGGTGATCACGAACAGGTTCTGGATGTTGGCGTTCAGTCGCAGATTCGCTTTCTCGTTGAAGATGCGGCCCACGTTGTAACCAAAGTTGATGTTCTCCATGCGCAGGAACGAAGCGTTCTCCATGTAGTAGTCAGAGAACAGCTGGTAGTTCATGAAGTTGGTCTCCAGTACGTTTGGCGACACGTTAGTGAGGTAGCCCGGGAACATGAAGGAACGGTAAGCGCCGTTGTTCGAGTACACGTTGTTATACATGTAGTTGCCCACGCTGCCACGCATCACCAGGCCCAGGTCGAAGTTGCCGTAGGTCAGGTTGGTGTTGAAGCCCAGGAAGAAATCCGGCTCCGGCTTTTTGTAGCGGTAACGGTCCGCTTCGCTGATCACACCGTCTTCGTTCAGGTCGGCATACAGACCTTCGATCGGGTTACCCTGCTCGTCGTATACCTGCTTGTATACATAGAACACATCCGGTGCATAGCCCACTGTTCTGATCTGGATGTTGTTACCCACACCACCGGCAATGCCGCCTACAGGGTAGCCTTCAAAGTTAGGGTCTTCGATCTTGTTCAGTTTCGTGATTTCGCGTTTCTGGTAGGTACCGTTTACGCCAATAGTCCAGTTTAATTTTTCAGTGCTAATGACATTATAGTTCAGCGCTGCTTCCAAACCTCTCGTTTCCATAGTGGCCGCGTTTGTAACCAACTCATTCACCAGGTTGGTACCGGCCGGGATGGATATCAGGGCGAGCAGGTCGCGCGTATCTTTAAAGAAGTAGTCGAGGCTACCGTTCACCTTGTTGTTGGCAAAGCCGAAGTCTATACCTGCGTTGTAAGTGGTCGTCTCTTCCCACTTAATGTCAGCGTCATAGCCCTCAGGACGGAGCAAGTTGTAAAACTGGTTGCCAAACTGGTACTGTGCAGTGTTATCGCTAACGGTATAGCGGGCCAGGTAAGGGAAGTAGCGGTTGGACACGCCTACAATATCCTGCTGACCTGTAACACCTACACCTACACGCAGTTTCAACTCAGAAACAACTGGTGAATTTCTCATGAAAGCTTCTTCATTGATCCTCCAGGCCAGTGCCAAAGCAGGGAAAGTACCCCAACGCACGTCATCACCAAAACGGGAGGTACCGTCAAGACGCACAGTAGCTGTCAGGATGTAGCGATCTAATAACACGTAATTGAGTCGACCAAAATAAGACTTAAGGCGGTAGATTTCATTTGTCGGTAGTCCTGGCTCCAGGTCGCTGAGCGGAGTGCCCTCTGCATCAGTTGGGATAAACTGTGGGCTTTCGTTTTCAAACTTCTGGAAAGAGTAACCTGCTGTCGCGTCGACGCGGCTGTTGATACCGGTCAGGTCTTTCACGTAGTTCAGGTAGAAGTCAACCAGACTGTTTTTCTTCTCCTGCTCGTACTGCGTTCTTCTGCCGTTGTTTGGAGCTTCCGGAGCAAAAGTAGCCGGATAGAAAGTAGAACCACTGCTGTTGGAGCGGTCAAAGCCCAAGTTGAGGTTTGCTCGCAGGTCAGGCAGGAAGTGGAGCTTATAGTCCAGCTGCACGTTACCAATGTGGCGTTTCACTTCGCCGCGGTCGTCACGCTGCTCCAGCATACTCACCGGGTTGCGGGTAGCCAGCGGGTTGTAGCGTCCGTTGGCATCCAGCCACTGGAAGTAGCCGCCAAACTGGTCGCTGCCAGACATCACAGGCTGCGTTGGGTCCATGGCCACGGCTGCCCGATGGCGCCTTCGTCAGCGAACTTGCTGTTGGTGATGGCTCCTTTGTAATTCAGGTTTACAGTCAGGTGATCGTCCAGGAAACGCGGGTTCAGGTTCACACCGATCGAACCACGCTTAAATTCGCCGGTGCGCAACACGCCGTCCTGGTTCAGGTAGCCCAGTGACACGCGGTAAGGCAGCATGCCTACCGAACCCCCTACGCTCAGGTTATTGTCAGTAGTGTAGGCTGTCTGGTAGATCTGGTCCTGCCAGTCGGTATTGGCATTGCCCAGCAGTGCGATCTGTGAAGGCGTGCCCTGCTCGTTCACTACCCTGCGGAACTCGTCGGCTGAGAGTACATCAACCGTTTTACCCACTTTGGAAAGTGAGTGCTGGGTTGTAAAAGTAACCCCGAGCTTTTGGCCGGCTGTGCCTTTTTTGGTGGTGATGATGATCACACCGTTGGAAGCACGTGAACCGTAAATGGCCGTAGCGGAAGCGTCTTTCAGGATGTTGAAAGTCTCGATATCATTCGGGTTGAGGAAACTAAGCGGGTTGGCAGCTCCTGATACATCTGAATTTTCGAGCGGCACACCGTCGATCACGATAAGCGGATCGTTGCTGGCGTTAAGCGATGCACCACCACGGATGCGGATACGGCTTCCGGAACCTGGCGCACCGCCGTTTGGTGTGATCTGCACACCGGCCACTTTGCCTTGTATCAATTGCTCAGGCGTCGTGATCTGGCCCTGCACAAAATCCTCAGAAGTTACCTGTGTTACAGCGCCAGAGATATCGGTTTTACGCTGGGTACCATAACCAACCACAACCACTTCCTGCAGCGCCTGCGCGTCGGTGCGCATGGTCACGTTCACCGTGGCCTGATTGCCGATGGCTACTTCCTGTGTTGTATAGCCGATGAAAGAAAACACAAGCGAACCACCAGATGCCGGCACAGGCAGGGTGAATTCGCCGTTTGCGTTGGTAGAAGTGCCGCGGGTGGTGCCTTTAAGCACAACCGTTACGCCTGGCAGTGTTTCGCCGTTCTCGTCTACTACACGGCCGCTTACAGTTACATCCTGTCGCACTTCAGTGCGGGGTTTGGCTACGGCGGTTGTTGCGGTGGCTGCGGCAGGACGTGCTTTCGAAATGATGTACACGCCTTTTACTTTCTTATATGCCAGGTTATTGCTGGCCAGGGTAGTGCCCAGGAACTCGTCCACATTCTGCACGCCGTTCTTTTGCTCCGGCACGATCAGTTGCAGGTCATCGGCCAGGCTTGCCTGGTAAGAGAACTGTATGCCGTGCGAATCTTTCAGCTCGCTGAGCAAATCCTTGAGCGACTTGCCCGTCAGGGCCTGTCCGGCGTTATGGTTCACTGCAAGGTTCGGACCTGGGCCCGGATAACCCTGAGCGGTCCCCGGTACCTGGAAGCAGCACAGCGCTACTGCCAGACCCAAGGATCGTAGTCTCTTGGTAGATTTATTTGACATAGATATGAGGTTAATTTATAGTGAGCTTATGTATATAGTTTTCTCTTTTTGGGTCACCTTCAGGTCAAAGGTCTCTGCCAGCGTGTTGACAATGTCTTCCGGGCCTTTTACTTCCAGAAAAGCAGTGACACGCTGCTCCGAGAGGGCCTGGCTGCCAAACTCCACTCTGTAGCCATACTGTTGCTCCATGAGTGTGCCTACTTCACGCAGGTATAGTTGTCGAAGTATACCTTGTTATGCTGCCAGGCAGTGTACAGTTCCGGATCTACACGCCGATGGCTAAAGCCATGCGCTGCAGATACTGTTATAAGATCGCCGGGTTGCATCTCCAGCTGTTTTGTTTCGCCATGTAGTGTGGTGCTCAGGTTCACTTTGCCGCTGGCCAGTACAACACGGTCTTCCTGATCGCGGTCGTATACGTTAAATTCCGTTCCCAGTACATTTATTTCAGTGCCTTTGCTGGTTGTTACGATAAACTGCTGTTTGTTAGCCTGTTGTGTTACCGAGAAAAAAGCCTCGCCGCGCATCTGTACGGTTCGGGGTTCATCATCATTCCATTTTTCAGGAATAGTTATACTGGAATTAGCGTTAAGTACTATTACGGATTTGTCAGAAAGTTGGATAATTCGCTTCTCGCCATAGGTAGTGGCGTAAGTCACCGGTTCGGACCTCTGGAGAGTGAAAAACAGGGCGGTAACAGCCAGCAAAACGACGATAACAGCCGCTGCAGACAGCCAGATTGCACGGCTGCGGCCCCAGAGGGAGAACACGTGACCGCTGTCATTTCCGTTTTCCCGGTCCTGCTGCATGGCTTTCTGCAACTGCTCCCACACCAGCGCTGCATCTTCATCACAGCTGTGGTCAGCAGCCTGCTCCTGCGAGAGCAATAGCACTAAACGACGCGCCTCGGCCAGTTCCTGCGCCTTTTCAGGATACTGCTCCGCTATCTGAGTCCAGTGCAAGGTGCTTTTTTGCGTAGGGTATTTTACCCATTGTATAAAGTCATGGTCAGCTGCCAGTTCAGTTGCAGTAGCTGTTGCGTAGTTCATGTCAGGCGTTTATTTGATGCAGTTTCAGCGTTTAGATGCGCTCTACATACAATAGCCTGCTATTCGGGATATTATCCCTTCCTTGAGCGAAAAAAATAAAAATAAATTCTAAATGCTTGTGAACAAGCGAGATAGGTGGTTTTAAAAGAAGAGTGCTAGGAGCAGGAGGGCGCTGTTGTGCAACAGTTGCTGCAGGCGGGCTATGGCTTTATAGGTAGTCTTGTACACGGAGTCCTGCCCAATGTCCATGATGGCGGCAATCTCCTCGTACTTGAGGTTGGCGTAGTACTTCAGAAAGATGACTTCCCGCTGCCTGGCCGGGAGCTGTGAAAGCAGCTCTGAAATCCGCTGGCGCGTCAGTTCAGCCGTCTGCAGTTGAATCAGGGTCTGCTCGTGGGAGTCCTCCAGCTCGAAGTGGTAGTTGTCAGGCAAGGACTCGTGCTGTTTGGCGCGATTGCCTTTTTTGATGATCTCGTTGCGGATGGATTTGAGGAGGTAATGCTGCACATTGGCTGGGCTGCCGATGGATTCACGGCTTTTCCAGAGCGAAAAGAACACCTGTTGCAGACAATCGCGTATAAGCTCCTTGTCAGGCGTGATCCGGTTGCCGTAGCGCAGCATGATGGGAGCAAAATGACGGTATAGCAGCGAAAAGTCGTCTTCGCTTCCTGCTTTAAATCTGCCCCAAACTTCCTGCTCGTCCATGCGCGATTGCACCGTTTTTGAAACGGAGTACAACAATTAT
>NZ_AKIS01000126.1:0-21946 GCF_000277005.1 Pontibacter sp. BAB1700
GTGGCGGTAAAGCACCAGAAAGGGCAGTGGTCTGTCGATATGCAGCAAGCCGCCCGCGGGCAGCCGTCGTCGCACCCGGCGACCCCGCTTCAAAGTCCGAACGATGCCTTTTATGAATATGTCAGAGATCGTGTCGGGCATCTTTATAGGGTTTTGCATACCTGCTCCCGCGCCTGAAGGACAGGTTCAGTCGTACTTTGCAGTGCGCTTTTGATTTCCTGCAATTGTGCCTCGTCAGGCTTGCCGGTCCACTCGTCCATAAAGAACTTCTTGAACTCGATGGAGATGACACAGGCACGGTCCGGGAAGGTATCGTGAATCCAGCGCATGAAGTGTCCTCCCTCAAATTTCACGTTCTCACGCACATCCAGGTGACGACCCTGATAGTCGTATTGCTGCAGGCTTTGGGTGAAGGCATCTACGACTGGAGCCCAGAGCTGGCGGTTCATGTTGCCGGTGCCGAGGTTTACTTCCGGGTTTTCCTGCGGGTCGGCCTCTGGGCCATCGGCTCCTTCGCGGCGGTGGTTGTAGGTATGTAAGTCGTAAACCACAAAGCAGCCATGCCGGTCGGCTATACCTTGCAGCATCTGCTTCACATCGGCATAAAACCGGTCATAGCGGGCCAGCGACTCCTGCGCCAGTTCCTCAGGCAGCTCGTCTTTCCAGACAGTGAGCCCCCAGGCGTCCTCAGGTTTGCGGTAGATGGCTTTGTCGCGGGAGCGGTTCAGGTCCATCTCGAAGCGCGAGTTTAAACCAATGATCTGGTTGTCTGTTATACCTACCCAGCCCTCCGTAAAAGGGTCTTCCTCGCGAAGTCGTTCATCGGAGTTGAGCGAAAAAAGGCTTTGGATATTTTCGCGCACCCGGTGCCCATCGTGTATGGCTGTGGCAATGAGAGGGCTACGCCCGGTAGTGATAGAATAATATGATTGTGCTTGTGTAGGGTCAGGCATAAAATCTTTTTGAAAACTTTTACCCGATATGAATCTCTAAGGTTATTGGATAGACTTATTTGTTTAAACCTTGATATTCAGTCACGAACAAATCATAGTTATCATGTAAAAGCTTAGTGTGATATAGTTGGCAGATTGACTTGAAATGAATAGATTTAAAAGACTATAACAAATTAAGATATTACAAAGTATAGCTATATACCAATTGTTTCACCATAAATCAGAGGTGCCTATGCGTCAGATTTACAAGAATACGCTATTAGCTATTGTGATTTTCTTACTGATCCTGCTGATGCAGAGCCTTAGGAATAGTGGACTATACCTGGCAGAAACACTGCCACTGGGTTTATGGTATGCCATTGGGCTGACCGGCGCTTTGGTGACGGGCAGGGTAATGCTTGCCTATACCCGTTAGCTTTTCCGGCTTGTATAATACGTCTGCTGCCTTATCTTTACAGAAAGAGAATAAGGTTTGCAGATGGAAAACAGCTATGCAGCAGTGGCCTCCGAAAAAGGGGACAGTCAACTGCTGGAAATACTAGGGGAACGTGCAGCGTATGAGCCGGAAGCGATACTGGCTGTAATCGCTGAGATTGAAAGAAGAAACATAGCGGCTCCAGACCTGGAGCAGATAAAGCAGGAAACACTGCAAGCACTGGAGTTGCGCGAAAAACAAGTCAACCCAAACCCCACCGCACCAACTTCCTTCACAGATAAGCTCAAAGACTTCTGGACACTCTTCGTGCCACAGCGGCACTACTTTGTCACGCCCATCCTGATCAATACCAATATCCTTATTTTCGTGCTGCTGGCGCTGGCAGGTATGCACGTGCTCTCACCTGAGGGGGAAGACCTGGTAAATGCAGGAGCCAACTTTGGGCCTTATACCCTGACGGGCGAACCATGGCGCCTGTTTACGTCCACGTTTTTTGCACATTGGCATCATACACCTGCTCGTGAACATGTATGCGCTGGCTAGTATAGGTGGTGCGCTGGAGCCGCTGGTGGGCCGCAGGCAGTTTATCATAGCCTATGTGCTTTGTGGGCTGGCGGGCAGTCTGGCAAGCCTTTGGTGGGACCAGCAGCGCATCAGTGCCGGAGCATCCGGAGCCATCTTTGGCATGTTCGGTATGTTCATGACCATGGTACTGCTGGAGCGGCAGATGAGTTGGACTGAGAAGAAAGGCATGGTGCTCAATTTGCTTGGTGTGATTGTAGTGAACCTGCTTTTCGGCCTGAAAGGCGGTATAGACAATGCAGCGCACACAGGCGGATTGGTGCTGGGTATCGCTTACGGTGCTGTGTTAATGCTGCGCTCCGGCAGGTTTTTTACGCAACACTACGATTTGAGGGGTAGTATCGTAACGGTGGCGCTGGTGTTGGGCGGTTTTGTGGGCCTATACCTTCAGGTACCTACAGAGAATGCTAAATATTTGACCATGCTGGACCGCTTTGGTGAGCGGGAAACCGCGGCAATGGCTGTGATGCAGGAAATGGAGCAGAATACCAGTCTGATCAATGGCGGCAAATACCTGGAGGGTCTGGAGCAAGGTATAATTTTGTGGTACGAGAGTATCCAAGAACTGATGGCGCTTCAGGAATTACCTGATCTGGGCGAACAGCAGGCAAAGGAGGTAGAGATACTGCTCAGCTATACGCAACTGCGCAAAACATCCTATACCATGATGCGCGACGACATCCGCGACAACCGCCCCTGGATGCACCAGGAGCAGCAACGGGTGCTATGGGCCATCGGCACGTTTGTGCAGGACCTAAACAACCTGCGCGAAGGTAAACATGCTACGTCGCACGGAAACCTGAACGAGATGCCACTGCCCGATGCGCTGGAAGAAGCCACAGGTCTTGACCTGGAGACGAAGCCACTCATTGTACTCGACGGCGAGGTGCTGGAAGGTATAGCTCCTGATGATATAGAAGATCATGTGGACCCTAACGATATTGAGGCGGTGTCGGTGCTGAAAGGAGAGGAGGCCGTAGCCATGTATGGCGAGAAAGCCCAAAACGGGGTAATTTTGATCGTAACAAAGCAACAGTAGCCTGGCTGATAACCCAACAGGCTCATATCAGGTACTTATAAGGGCGCGCTTCCACTTGACCATTAACTCAAAAAGCTACTGTCGTGCCTTACAAAGACATTCCCGAAGACAACATGATCATCTGCCCCCACTGCGGGCAGGAAGTGCCGCATAAAAACCGCTGCCCCAACTGCGGACAGTATCTGCCCAGGCGCGAAAAGAAGAAGTGGAAAATCCCGAAAATGACCCCGACGGAGATTTTCCTGGCCATCCTTGGCTCTATTATGCTGATGGTAGGTTTGGTAGCCTTTTAGCAGGTCATGCGCACGCTTCTGCATCCGGTCTTTCTGGTTTGTGTGCTGCTTTTTGTCGGTAACCAGGTGCTGGAACTGGCTGGCTTTTACTTTCCCCTACTCTTCAGCTACCTCGACGATCTGCTTGCCATGCCCATTGTGCTCACCATCATACTGGCTGCTGAGCGAAGCTACTTTCAGAATGACAAGTTTGTGTTGCCACTTGCCTGGTTGGTGATGGCGGTCGTGGCTTTCAGCATCTTCTTTGAGCTTCTGCTCCCGCCCATCTAACTCAAAACACACTGCCGACTGGGTCGATGTACTGGCCTATACCTTGGGTGCGCTGGTTTTTCAATTTACCATTAACAAACCTTTATCGCGTCCCTCTCACAGGCGCTAGCCTATACCTGCTCATGGCCTTTTTTGCAGGACATTATCAAAAAGTATGATTTTTTTATGGAGCTCAAGCAACCTTTTGTAAATCTGTGCATCTATTAGGCAGTGAGGAGCTTCAGGAGAGGTATAGCCTGCTGCTGAACTGACAAACTCTTAACCGGAAATCATCAAACGAAATAAAACTATGAACACCATCAACATCTACAGAACGTTTGCCTCTATTCTTGTAATGGCCTTTATGCTGACAAGCCTGACAGCAGCGGCGCAAAACCGCCGTAACCTGAAGGGCGAAGGCGAACCCGTATCGCAGAACAGAACGGCCTCAGGGTTTAAAGGTGTCAACGTGAGCGGCGGATTTGCAGTGGAGCTGACACAGGGTAGCAAGGAAGGCGTGCGCATCGAGGCGCAGGAGAACCTGCTTAACAGTATTCGGACAGAAGTAAAAAATGGTGTGCTCCACATTTATACTTCCGACAACATCAGTACAACCAAAGGTCTGAAAGCTTATGTGTCAATCAAAGAGTTAAACATGATTGATATAAGCGGCGGCGTGAAAGTAATGGGTAACTCTACTTTTAAATCCGATGCATTTAGTATGGACCTGAGCGGCGGCTCCAAAGTAATACTGGCACTCAACACTAAGAAGCTGACAGCCAACATGAGCGGCGCCAGTAAAGTAGAGCTAAGAGGACGTGCCGATGAAATGCGCATGGACATGTCAGGAGCATCCAAGATAGACGCATCTGAGCTGGAGGCGAAGAATGTGCATGTGGAAGCAAGCGGTGCCAGCAATGTGAAAGTGTTTGCACAGAACAAGCTGAACGTGAATGCTTCAGGTGCTACTAAAGTCGCCTACAAAGGCGACCCTAGCGTGTCGTCCAATGTATCGGCCGCAGCCAAAATTTCTAAAATGTAAGAGAATACATCGCATATAAAGCAGAAAAGGGCAGCCCGCTGGGTTGCCCTTTTCTTTTGCGTTATTCTATACCTATTGGCGTACTGGAACCGGCAGCACTGGCAGACTGGTGTGACCCAACTCGTCAGCTGCCTGTACGGCAAAGAAGTAATTGTCTTTCGAGTAAGGCAGCGTCACTTTCGTGTCTTTTACAAAAAACTTCTTGTCCCAGGTCTGGCTGCTGGTTTCGCGCATCAGGATATAGTATCCAGCTGGTTTCTTGCCTTTGGCAGGAGCGTCCCATTTCAGGTCTGTCTTGTTGGTGAGGTTGGCGGTGAGCACGCCCACTTTCTCAGGAGCATGCGGTGCCCGGCCCAGATTCGCCATGGTGGCCAGGTTCACGGCCGTGTTCTTGCGCAGGTACTCAAAGTCCATGAACTCTGTCAGGTCGCCGTACTGCTTGCCGTTTTCTTTGCGCACATCCTGGTGCTGGTGGTCAAAGTCCTCGTTCATCTCGCTCATGCGCACGGCGGCATAGCCCTGCTGGTTAAACGGCGTGTGGTCACCACCGCGCAGGAAACGGTCCGGGCGGTAGCCGAGCACTACTTCGATCTGGTCTACATAAGCCTCGCCGGTCATTTTCATGTAGCGGGCCAGGTTGCGGCTCGGGCCGTCGTTCTCGGAGCCCAGTGTGCGGCGCAGCCTCGCCTGCTCTTCTGTTTCGTTGGAAGGAGTGGCTTCACTGAACACACGCACGCGGGTGTTGTCGTGGATGCCCATCTCGGCAGAATATGAGTTGCCCACGATATCGTTGTTGAGCACAGCCACCAGGTTCCAACCCTCTTTCTTTACACGCTCCGCCATGTGGCGGGAGCCGTACAAGCCTTGTTCCTCGCCCTGGAATGCTACAAACACAAGTGTTGCCGGGAACTGGCGCGAAGCCATCACACGGGCCATCTCCATCACAATGGCCACACCGGAGGCGTCATCGTTGGCACCGGGCGCTTTGCTTTTGGCGTCCATCACGTCGGTAGCTCGGGAGTCTAGGTGGCCGGCCACGATGATCACACGGTCGTCGTTAGGGTCAGTGCCTTTGAGCGTAGCAACTACGTTGGCCATTTCTACATCCTGCGGAATGCGGCGGCCGTCACCCTTTACGGTATAGCGGTCCATGTCTACGGTCATGCGGCCGTTAGAGGCCTTGGCATATTTCTCGAATTCTGATTTTACCCATTCGCGGGCTGCGCCTATACCTCTTTTTTTGTCGGTGGTGGAGCTCAGGGAGTGGCGTGTTTCAAAGGACACCATTTTCTCTACGAGTGTCCGCAGGTTATCTGCCGAAACTTCGTTTACCATTTTATGTATCTCTTCGTCGTGCGTAGCGGGTGCTTGTGCTGCCACTGTTTGGCTAAGGTATAACCCTGCCAGCATGCAAAGTGCCAGTAGTCGGGTGAACTTCGTTTTGTAAGTCATTTGTGTAAGGTGAGGTCGGTAAAGTGCTTGTTCGTTTATATTTAGATTCTAAATATAAGCAGCTTCAGGAAAGAATGAAAAGAATAGCCGTGCCAAAGCCTAAGTGAGCACAGGTATAGCAGAAAAGTGAAAGTCTCTCCAGCTAGCCTACAGTGTATAAGCCAGCTGGCAGCGTTCTCCCTCCAGCTTGTACAGTTCTGCTTCGACAGCGATTCCGTGTTTGGCCTCGGCAAGCTCTGTCTGGTAGCGCTGGGCCAATTCACGGCGCTTGATGGCCTCCAGAAACCGGCGGGCATCCTCGCGGTTTTCCAGTGTGAGGCCGGGTACTTGCGTGGGCTTGTCGTCGTCACCTTTGGCCACCATGGTGAAGTATGAGGTGTTGGTATGCTTGACAATACCTGTCTTCACGTTTTCAGCGATTACTTTTATACCTACCATCAGCGAGGTGTTGCCCACATAGTTTACAGAAGCCAGCAACGATACCAGTTCACCTACCTCTACGGGCTGCAGAAAATGCACGCCGTCTACTGTTACGGTTACGCAGTAGTTGCCGGCATGTTTGGCAGAACAGGCATAGGCCACTTTGTCCATGAGGGAGAGCAGAATGCCACCATGAATCTTGCCACCGAAGTTGGCATAGCTCGGGATCATGAGCTCAGTAAGAGTAGTGCGGGAGTAGGAAACAGGTCGGAATGCAGGTATAGCCATAGGTATGCGCAATAGGTTTTGGCAGGTATACGGGGCTATGCCTTAAAAAGGATGTGGAGACTGCATCAAGGGAGGTATAACCAGGAGGTAGGAGGCTTATAAAAACACCACTTCTTTTACCACTTCATCGCCCATGGCGCGATTGAGCAGTTCCACAACCTTGCTTTTCGACATATTGAGCTCGTGCTTGAGTGGGGCAGAGGTGAGGCGCACAAAAAGCTTCTGGTCTTTAAAGTATAGCTCCTTTGTTTTGAGTGCGATTGGTTTCCCCATGATTTCCTCCCAGCGCTGTACCAGGTCCACTTCATTTAGTTTGCCTTGCAGCCGGTAAGCCTTCAGCAACCCTTTGATGCTGTCGCCGATGGTTTGCACGTCAGCCTTTCGCTTCGCAATCTCCTCTTTCTTCTTGTAGTAGCGCACGGGTGGTTGTTTTTGAATGATTGGTAGAGTGAATGAGTGAATCACAGATGCAAAATTAAGCAATCAACTTCACCGTTCCTTCCTTTACATCAAATCTACGGATACTTTCTGACAGGTTCTCGAGTATTTTGTCAGTACGCTCCAGATGCGTATCAGTCAGGAAGATCTGGCCGAAGGTATGAGCGGCGACCATTTGCATGAGTTTGGTGATGCGCTTCTCGTCGAGACGGTCGAAGATGTCATCGAGGAGAAGGAGGGGCTTGTGATGCTGGCGTTCGTCCATGACCTCGAAGTGCGCTAGCTTGAGGGCGATGACGTAGCTCTTCTGCTGGCCTGTGAGCCGAAGCTTTTCACCGGGTTACCGTCCATCAGGAACACGAAGTCGTCTTTGTGCGTGCCCACGGTGGTGCGCTGCAGGGCGCGGTCCTTCTGTTCGGCCTGCTCCAGCAGTTGCGCGAAGTTGGCACCGGGTAGCTGACTTTTATAAGTGAGCGTCACGGTTTCGCTGCTGTCAGAGATGTGGCGGTAGTGCTTCTGAAAAACCGGCTCAAAGGTCTCCAGGAAAGCCATACGCTCCTGCGCCAGCTGCTCACCCAACGGCACCAGTTGCTCGTTGAGGATGTGCAGGTAGTCGCGATCGAAGTAACGGCGCTCGGCAAACTGCTTGAGCAAAGAGTTGCGCTGCTTGAGTATGTAGTTGTACTGGATCAACTGCTCCAGATAACTATGGTTGAGCTGCGAGATGAGGCTGTCGAAGTACTTGCGGCGCTCCTCGCTACCCTCTCGGATCAGGTCCGTATCGTAGGGCGAGATGAGCACCACCGGAAAGCGGCCGATATGGTCACTCATCTTCTCATAGGCCACCTTGTTGTGTACCACCGTCTTTTTCTGGCCCTGCTTCAGGCTGCAGGTCACGGTGTGCTTCTCTTTATCAATCTTAAAGCGCCCTTTCACCATAAAATACTCTTCACCCTGCTTGATGTTGAGGGCGTCCGAGCTGTTGAAGGCGCTACGCGTCATGGAGAGGTAATGGATGGCATCAAGCAGGTTAGTCTTGCCGCTGCCGTTGTCGCCGATAAAGCAATTGATGTGCGGCGAGAAACTAATGTTAGCTTCGTCGTAGTTCTTGAAAAACAGCAGACTTAGATTTTCGAGGAGCATTAGTTTCTTCTTTGATTACTTTTTCCTTAATTTCGCATGCTAAAACCCGACAGTAAGCTGATTTGCCGCCAATTGAGGCCCGAATCTCGCTAAAAAAGCTGTACGGACAACAATAACGATACACAAATACCCATGGCTGATACGAAAGAAAAGGCAAAAGCGAAGTCGCAGAAAGCAAAGGTACAGGCTGAACCAACATTTTCAAAAGAGACTTACATGTGGTGGTACGAGTCGATGAAACTCATCCGCCGCTTCGAAGAAAAAACAGGCCAGCTCTATGGCCAGCAGAAAATCAAAGGCTTCTGCCACCTCTACATCGGCCAGGAGGCCTGTGTGGCCGGTGCCGTAACAGCCCTTGAAAAAGGCGATAAGTGGATTACCGCTTACCGTGACCACGCACACCCATTGGCCCTTGGTACATCACCAGGCGCAGTAATGGCCGAAATGTTCGCTAAGTCTACCGGTTGCTCTAAAGGCAAAGGCGGCTCGATGCACATGTTCGATAAAGAAGTAAACTTCGTAGGCGGACACGGTATCGTGGGTGGTCAGGTACCACTGGGTGCAGGTCTGGCTTTCGCAGAGAAGTATAACAAGACCGGCAAGCTATGCATCTGCTATATGGGTGATGGTGCGGTGCGTCAGGGTGCTTTCCACGAGGCTCTGAACATGGCCATGACCTGGAAACTGCCTGTAATCTTTGTGATCGAGAACAACGGCTACGCGATGGGTACTTCGGTAACACGTACCTCTAACGTAAATGACTTGTACAAACTGGGTCACGCCTACGAAATGCCGTCTGAGCCAGTAGAGGCGATGAGCGTGGAGAACGTGCACAATGCCGTAGCAAAAGCCGCTGAGCGTGCCCGTGCCGGTGAAGGACCTACTTTGCTCGAGTTCAAGACTTACCGCTACAAAGGTCACTCTATGTCGGATCCTGCCAAGTACAGAACCAAAGAAGAACTGGAGGACTACAAAGGCCGTGACTCTATCGAATCTGTGAAAGCGACTATCCTGAAGAACGGCTGGGCGACAGAAGAGGAGCTGGACGAGATCGACGAGAAGCAGAAGCAGATCGTGGCCGAGGCGGTGAAGTTTGCCGAGGAGTCTCCATATCCGGATCCATCTGAGCTATACACCGACATTTATGTGGAGCCGGACTATCCATATATAATGGACTAAATTCTAAATATTTAAGGATTAGGAATTAAAAAACATAAATTTGATGTTCTGATCTTATATGAGATTTGGAACGAATCGCTTTTAATTTCTATTTTTGAGTTCTTATTTCAATAAACTAATGGCAAAAGAGACAGTACAGAAGCACAGCGAGTTTGAGGAGCTGGTAGAAAATCCGGATGCGTTGGCAGAGCGCCTGACAACAGGATCTGAGGATTTCGTGAAGAAAAACAAAACCAAGCTGCTCGGTGTGTTTGCCGCCATTGCCGCTATCATTGTTGCAGGTTTCCTGTATTACAACCACCGCACTACCCAGAACCAGGAAGCGCACGAAGCTATGTTCCAGGCAGTGTATTATTTCGAAGCAGACTCTTTGAACAAAGCACTGAACGGCGATGGTCAGTACGATGGTTTGTTGAGTATTGTAGACGAGTACAGTGGAACTGAAGCAGGTAATCTGGCTAAATTCTATGCTGGTGTTGCTTTGCTGAAGCAGGGTAACTTCGCTGAGGCGCAGTCTCACCTGGAGGACTTCAAGTCTGATGACTACCTGATGCAGGCGCGCGCTTACAGCCTGACAGGCGATGCACTTTCTGAGCAAGGCAAGTATAAGGAAGCGGCTGACCTGTATAACAAAGCCGCTAACCACAACAGCAACCCGTACTTCTCGCCACAGTACCTGATGAAGGCTGCCGTAGCTTACGAAGCTGCCAACGACTTCCAGGCCGCTGCTAACACGTATGACAAGATCATCAAGGATTTTGTAACATCAGCTGAAGTAACAGATGCCAAGAAGTTTAAAGCACGCGCTGAGGCAATGTCTGGCGCAGCTGCCAACTAAGATCTGACAGGCTAATGCCTAGTTATAAAAAGCGCTTTTGTCTCTCCGGCAGAAGCGCTTCTTTTTTTAAGTTCATGGGCTAGTGCAGAGCGCTATAAAGGTGTATGAAACGGTGCTATACCTAATTTATACCTAATAACTTGTGTCTGCAGGCTCAACAATCAACCATTTAACCATCAAAAATAATCATATGGCTACTTCTCTCAAAAACCTGAACGATTACAAGAAAGAGGGCTTCGGCGACATATCTGATAAGAAGTTCGGCATTGTAGTGGCTGACTGGCACAGCGAGATCACGGATGTATTGTGTGCTGGTGCTATCGAAACTCTGCTGCAGCATGGTGCTAAGAAGGAGAACATTTTCCGGAATACAGTGCCTGGCAGTTTCGAGCTAACTTTAGGTGCGCAGTTCCTGGCCTTGCAGGAGGAGATCGATGCTGTGATCTGTATCGGTGTGGTTATCAAAGGCGACACGAAGCACGATGACTATATTAATCATGCCGTGGCCAATGGCCTGACCAATGTTTCGCTTAAGTTTAACAAGCCGGTTTCGTTTGGTCTGGTTACAACCAATAACCTGGAGCAAGCGCTGGACAGAGCCGGCGGCAAGCATGGTAACAAAGGTATAGAGGCAGCAGCAGCAGTTATTCAAATGCTGAGCTTCTAATGGCTCGGGTATAGTTATAAAAAACGGGTCCCTGCTCAGCTGAGCAGGGACCCGTTTTTTATTTGATTGAGTGGGTATAGGTATAGGCAGGCCTAGAAATTATACCCTAAGGTTATACCTGGCCGAACGCTGAAACCTCCTCCCAAAATCATATCGCCGATGATACCTGTGTCGAAGTCCTCTTCGGTGCCAACATTCACCTTCAGGTTGCCCCCGTTGTAGCCGGCGCCCAAAAACACATCAAACGTAAAGCCGCTGTTAAACACCCATTGATTACCGATAGCCACGCCGGCACCTACCGGGTTGTAAGTAGCGCTGTAGTCACGGCCTTCTTCATCCTGCTTCTCTACTGTCAGCTTAAAACTCCTGATACGACCATAGCCCGCCACATAAGGGCCCATAGGTGCCACTTTGTTTTCAGAGAAATAATAGCGCACTTCGGGTGTAAAACCGTAACCTTTGAACTTGATATTTGAAATAGAGACACCTGTAACAGAGGCTCCAAGCTGTGCACTCAGGTTGTCCGTGATGGCATACTCCAGGAACCCAGAACCTGTCAGCGCAAAGGCGCTCAGTGGATTTACCTTAATAACTGCCCTCTTTGGCTGTTGTGCTTGAGCATAAGCTTGTTGCGTAGGTATAAAAAAAAGAGCCGCAGCGGCAAAGGCGAGTATTATTTTGTTTTTCATATATTAAAGTGAGTAATCCAAAACTTAATTAGCCTGGGTGTATTTCAGGCTGCCTGCAAGTTCCATTCCAGTATTGGAGTAAATCAAATAAAAGAGCGGAAAGACAAAATTATAATTAAAATAAAGAAGGCAGGTAGCAAATTATAGATATAACTTCTATTTTTGCACGAAATTTAGCTTAAATAATAACCTGAACATCAGAGTGGTTCGGTTTTTGGGCTTAAAATTTAAGCTTTAAACTTAATCATCCTTGTTGCTGTTGATAAGCACGAGAGCGTTGCTCTTAACAGGAAGAGTTTTTTTAGCTTACCAGACAAGAAACTACAACCTAGTTCTAAGATAGTATAATGAATACAAACGAAGAGAAACAGCGGTATTCCCGTGAGGAATTGGCAGAGTTTGAAGCAATCATTCTTGAGAAGCTAACCAATGCGCGTAAGGAAGTAACGTTTATCAAAGAGACCCTGAGCCGTCGTAACGACTCCGGCACCGATAACACGGCATCTCCAACCAAAGTATTGGAAGATGGTGCAGACACAGCGGAGAAGGAAAGCCTGAACCAGCTGGCCTCACGTCAGATGAAGTTCATCCAGCAGTTGGAGAATGCGCTTATCCGCATCAAAAACGGCACATACGGTGTTTGCATCGTGACAGGCAAGCTGATCCCGAAAGAGAGACTTCGCGCCGTGCCACATACACAGCATACCATCGAAGCCAAGCTTCAGCGTAACGACTAGTACACTTATACCTTGAATATACTGCAAAACCACATTCAGGCACTGGTTTTCTGTGCCCAATCGCCAATAAGCATCGAAGAGATACAGCGCTGCCTTACGGAGTCGCTGCAAATGGAGGTGCTGGTGAGCGACGTGCTGGAAGCCGTTGAGAACATCAATGAGCAGCTGACCGATGCAGGTTTTGCCTTTCAGATATACGCTATCGGGGGCGGGTACCAGTTTCTGACGAAGCCGGAGTACCAGGAAACGGTGAGCACCTACCTGAAACATAAGTCAAAAAAGAAATTGTCAGCGTCTTCTCTGGAGACGCTGGCAATTATTGCCTACAAGCAGCCGATTACCCGCTCGGCCGTAGAGCAGATTCGTGGCGTGGGCTGTGACTACGCCATCCACAAACTATTAGAGAAAGAGCTTATCGAGATCAAGGGTAAAGCCGATACCATAGGGAGACCCGTACTATACGGCACGTCTCAAAAATTCATGGACTACTTCGGTATTAACCACATCAAGGACCTTCCGCAGCTAAAGGATTTCGCCTCAGAAGAAAACATGATTGGCGAAATAGCCGATTAGCGAACCCCCATCATTCATTAGAGTATACTATTCTTACATATACTGCACACACAGGTACAGTAGCGATACTGCATCGATAATAATTATACAATGGCAACAGAAAACGAAAGACCATCCCGCAACGACGGAGAAGGCAGAAGATCGTCTGACAGAAACGAGTCAGGCCGGCCGTACAATGATCGCGGCGAAAAGAAAATCTTTAACAGAAGAGATAAAGGCGAAGGAAGAGATGGCGGTGAGCGCCGCTCTTACGGAAACGATAGAAGAGAAGACCGCGGAGATCGCAAACCATACGGTGACCGCCGTGAAGGCGGCGAGCGCCGCAGCTTTGGAGGCGACAGAGAGCGCCGCGAAGGTGGTGACCGCAAGCCATACGGAGATCGCAGAGAAGGCGGAGAAAGACGCTCTTTTGGCGGTGACCGCGAGCGTAAGCCATACGGCGACAGAAGAGAGGGTGGCGAACGTCGCTCTTTTGGAGGAGACCGGGAGCGCAAGCCATACAGTGACCGCAACGAGGGTGGCGAACGCAAATCATACGGCGATCGTCGTGAAGGTGGAGAACGCAGAGAAGGCGGTGAACGTCGCTTTGACTCGGAGCGTGGTGAGAGGAAGTCCTTTGGCCGCGACAACAGAGAGGAGAAGGGCGAACGCCGTTCATTTGGTGAGAACCGCGAGGAAAGAGGCGAACGCCGTTCTTATGGCAACGACCGTAGAGAAGGCGGTGAGCGTCGTTCATTCGGCGGTGACAGAGAACGCAAGCCATATGGCGATCGTCGCGAAGGCGGCGAAAGAAAGCCATACGGCGACCGTAGAGAGGGCGGTGAAAGCCGTTCATTCGGAGGTGATCGCGAGCGCAAGCCATACGGTGACCGCAGAGAAGGCGGAGAAAGAGAAGAGCGCGGTGAACGCCGTAGTTTCGGTGACCGTCGTGAAGGGGGTGATCGCAGAGAAGGCGGTGAGCGTCGCAGCTTTGGTGATCGACGTGAAGGCGGCGAACGCAGATCATTCGACCGTAAAGACAAATTCAGTAAAGGGGACGGAGAGCGCCGTGGCCGCAGCTTTGACCGTAACTCGGATTCAGAGCACAACCCGGAGACGCCAAACTACGACCTGCGTCGCTACAAAGACAACCCGCGCATCAAGAAGACCAACCGCAAGGGCGAAGACGAGGACGGCAGCATTCGCCTGAACCGCTACATCGCCAATGCAGGTGTGTGCTCGCGCCGCGAGGCAGATGAACTGATTCTGGCGGGCGAGATCAAGGTAAACGGCGAAGTGGTAACCGAAATGGGCTTCAAGGTACAGCCTTCTGACACCGTGATGTACGGCAAGAAAGTGCTGAACCGCGAGAAGATGGTATACGTGCTGCTCAACAAGCCGAAAGACTTTATCACGACGACTGAAGACCCTGAAGGTCGCAAGACCGTGATGAGCCTGGTGGAGAAAGCATCTAAGGAGCGTATCTTCCCAGTAGGTCGCCTGGACCGTAACACAACCGGTCTGTTGCTGTTCACCAACGATGGTGAGTTGGCGCAGAAGCTGACGCACCCTTCTAACGAGATCAAGAAGATATACCAGGTAGAGTTGGATAAGCCGATCACCAAAGACGACTTCCAGAAAGTAGTGGAAGGTGTGGAGCTGGAAGACGGCAAAGCGATGGTAGACGATGTGGCCATGCTGGGAGACTCCAAGAAGTTCCTGGGGCTGGAAATCCACATCGGCCGTAACCGCATCGTGCGCCGCATATTTGAGCACCTGGCTACGAAGTGGTAACACTGGACCGCGTGCAGTATGCCGGCTTGACCAAAAAGGACCTGCCACGCAGCGAGTGGCGTTACCTCACCGAAAAAGAAGTGATTCGTCTGAAGTACTTCATGTAATATATGCGCAGCATCGCCATTGATATCGGTAATACGGGAGGCAAATACGGCATTTTTGAAGATGATGCCCTTGTCTCACAAGGGTATTTCAAAGAGCAGGAAGGGCTGCCACAAGAAGTAGTATCCCAGGCCTTTGACCATGCCATTATTGCCTCGGTGAGTGGCGGCGCAGTAGAGCAAATAAAGACAGGGCTGTCAGTGTCCGGAAGCATCGTATTGCTTTCGGCGCAGACAGCCCTGCCTGTTTCTAATGATTACAAAACTCCAGGTACACTTGGGGCAGACCGTATTGCAGCGGCTGTGGCGGCAAATTATTTCTTCCCGGGCCGCAATTGCCTGACCATTGATGCGGGTACGGCGATCACGTACGACTTCATTGATGAGCGTAGCCATTACCAGGGCGGAGGTATAGCACCCGGTATCCAAATGAAATTCAAGGCGCTGCATAATTTTACAGGGCGACTTCCGTTAGTACAAGGAATCCATGAAAACTTTCCTTTGATCGGCCAGACCACGCAGGAGTCACTGGAGAGCGGTGTGTTGGGCGGAACGGTGGCGGAAGTAGAGGGTATAATCAGCGCATATCGCCAAAAATCAGATAAACTGGTGGTTATACTTTGTGGAGGAGACGCAGGATTTTTTGAAAGTACCATAAAACACCCCATCTTTGTAATTCCTGAACTGGTCCTGATTGGGCTTCAAAGAATATTAAGACATAATGTATAAAACGCTCCGTTTACTTATTTGCGCATCCGTGCTGTGCCTGGCGCAGGGCGTGCAGGCGCAAAGCATCGGTAACTCGCCTTATTCCCGTTACGGACTGGGAGAACTCAACACAAACTTAGGTAACTTAAGAACGGCAGGCATGGGCGATGTGGGCGTAAGCACAGGCAACAGCTTCCATTCCAACACCGCCAACCCGGCACTGCTATACTACAACAGCATTACCGTATTCGATGTCGGTGTAACCGGCAGGTATAAAACCCTCAGAAACGCGACCCAGTCACAGCGGGATGGCGATGGCAACTTATCTTACCTGACACTGGGTGTGCCTATTACCAAGCGCTGGAGCTCAGCCGTTAGCCTGAGACCCTACAGCTCAGTTGACTATAACATCAGAAACATGGGCTCGCTGCCTAACCGGCAGGAAGCAGTTGTGATAAACGAGTACAGCGGCGAAGGCGGAATTTCAGAGATCTACTTCGGGCATGGTTTCCGGATCACGAATGGACTGACAATCGGAGCAAGCGCCTCTTACCTGTTTGGTACTGTTTCTCAGGAATCTTCTTCTATCGTAGCCGATACCTCTATTAGCAACACCTCGCTGGAGCGGGTTGCCTATGTAGAGCGTACCCGTTATACTGATTTCCTTTTCAGAGCTGGAGCCAACTACCGTAAGAAAGTCGCCGATAAGGCTTTTCTCAGCGCGGGTGCAGTTTATACCCTGGGCGTAGACATGAATGCGAAGCGGATGTCTGCTTACGAGCGCCGTGACCTGGGAGATGCTCTCAAGGGAAGTCCTATGCTGCCTGACAGTGTAGAAGCCTCCGTGAATGTTCCACCTAGTCTGAACGCTTCCATCAGCTACGACAATGGATCTAACCTGACCATCGGTACGGAGTTTATGATGCAGGACTGGTCCGACTACCGCAACCTGGATGGGGAGCAGAGAATGGGCAACAGCTATAAAATCGGCCTGGGTGCAGAGTATACGCCTAACCCTACCGCCATTGACAGTTACCTGAAGCGCGTAACTTACCGTGCCGGTCTTCGCTATGGCCAAAGCCCGTATGTCATTAACGGAGAAAACATCAAGGACATGGCTGTTACAGGTGGTCTGACGCTCCCGATCGGGCGAGGTAATTATTTCGAACCGCCTTACCAGTTCAACATTATGATGGGCTACGGCAAGAGAGGCACAACAGACAACGGCCTGATCGCTGAGGACTACTTTCAGTTCGGTGCGGGCGTGACAGTTAATACGCGCTGGTTCGTAAAACGCAGGATAGAGTAAACTATTCCGACCTTAAAAGCATTATTAAAACAGGCCGTTCTGACGACGGTCTTTTTTAATTTTTAGTATCTTCACTTTAGATAAGTAAAAAAGCATGCCGAGATCTATTTTTTCAGTGCTGGTCGCTTTGCTAGTCATGTTGACAGCTGCTTGCGGTACAGACCTGAGAGACCCGGACCAGGAAAAGAAATATGATGGCCCGTTTAGGGAGACAGCCAATGTGCTGACGCTCTACAGCGACTCAGCCAAGGTGCTCATCAGGCTGCAGGCACCCATGCAGGCAGACTACGAAAACGGCGATGTGATTTTTCCGGACGGAATTGATGTCGAGTTTCTGGAAAAGGGAGAAAGCGTGACCTCTACGCTGCGGGCCAACTACGGCAAGCAGGAGCGAAACAAAGACTTATACCTGGTGCGGGGCAATGTGATTGTACATAACCTGCAGAAGCAGGAAAAACTCGAGACAGAGGAGCTTTACTGGAACAAAGCCAAAGCCCAGATCTATACAGACAAGTTTGTTAAGATCACGACGCCTGAGGAAATTCTGATGGGTCACGGCCTGGAGGCAAACCAGGACTTTACAAATTATAGAATCAAAAAAGTGACGGGCGTATTTAGCCTGAAGGAATAATGAACCAAAAACTGGTTAATACTATTTTACTATCGTTAGCTTTTGTGGCCATGGTGATTGGCGTGCATAGAAGTATACAAGAGTCTGATATAGCAGGCAATTACTGGATTTACATGATCGGCTTTATGCTGTATATCGTGTACCATTACCGCAAGAAGAAACAGACCGAATAGTCTGTAACATCTTATGATAGACCCCGACCAGATACTGTTGCTGTTTGTTGCGCTGCTGGCATGCGCTTTTTTCTCAGGTATGGAGATTGCTTTTACGGCGGCCAATAAGCTGCAGATAGAGCTTGACGAGAAAAACAACGTGCTCTCCGGGCGCATCCTGACGCACCTGCTGCGGCACCCTGCCCGCCTGATGGGCACCACCCTGATCGGCTACGTGATCTCGCTGGTGCTGTATGGTTTTGTGATAGCGGGTATACTCTATACCTTGTTCCAGACCTTCCTGCCAGCCGCAATGCAATTGGCTCCCCTTATCCTGCTGCTACAAGTACTGGTAGCTTCGGTTATCGTGTTGCTTACAGCGGAATTTCTTCCGCGCAGCCTCTTTGCCATCAATCCTAATCGTATGCTCGATGTGCTGGCTATACCCATGCTGGTGCTGCACTACCTGTTATACCCTGTTGTGATTGTACTGGTAGGGTTAAGCAAATGGATTGCCGAGCGGATACTCAAGATAGAGTTTTCAGATGAGCACCCGGTGTTTGGGGTAACGGACCTGAACGCCTACATCAAGAACAGGCTGTACAATCCGGTAGAGGAAGGCGCTCCGGAGGTAAACCAGGAGATATTTCATAATGCGCTCGAGTTTAAGAAAGTGCGTGTGAAGGAATGTATGGTGCCCCGCACGGAGGTGGAGGCAGTCGAGGTGAACGAACCAGTGGAGTTGCTGCGCGATACTTTTATCAAAACAGGGCATTCCAAGATACTGGTTTACGAAGACTCAATTGACAACATCATTGGGTACTGTCATCAGCTGGCCATGTTTCAGCAGCCACGTCAGATACGGGAGATCCTGTCGCCGGTGAGTCTGGTGCCGGAGAGCATGCTGGCCAGCGAGTTGTTTCTGCGCTTCGGCACCGAGCACCGCACCGTGGCGGTGGTAGTGGACGAGTTTGGCGGTACGTCAGGCATAGTAACCGTGGAAGACGTGATTGAGGAGATCGTAGGGGAGATACAGGACGAGTACGACTACGAAGCCCTGCTCGAGCAAGTGTTCCCGGCAAAACACCTATACCTGCTGAGCGCCCGTCACGAGATCGACTACCTTAACGACAAATATGAGCTCAACTTGCCAGAAGGGGATTACGAAACCCTGGGTGGACTTATCTTCTCGGTACTGGGTGAGATACCGAAGCCGGGCGATGTGGTGGAGCTGCGGCCCTTCACGATCACTATCCTGTCGATGGATGATAACCGCATCAATGCAGTGAAGCTCTTCAAAGATCCAGACTTACAGGCAGATGGCGTATTTTAAACAGTTGCACACAAAATTTTGAATTTTTGCACGATTAACCTTATTTTGCACATCCTTTATCATTCGTATAACACATGGCATTAATTAACAAGATTAGAGAAAAGTCGGGTTGGGCTGTTGGCGCTATCGCCATTGGACTTGGCGTATTTGTAGTAGGCGGCGACCTATTAGGGCCAAACTCCAGACTTTTAGGTAATGATACGACTACCGTAGGCGAAATAGCAGGTGAGAAAATCGACTACCAGCGCTTCGATATGGTGTTCCAGCAGATCAAGGCCCAATACGAAGGACAGGTACAGCGTGCTGCCACCGAGAGCGAAATGGCCATGATGCGTGAGCAAGCCTGGAACCAGCTAATCTTCCAGATTGCCTTGCAGAAAGAGTACGATCGCCTGGGCATTCAGGTGTCGGAAGAAGAACTGGCCGATATGGTACAGGGTAACAACATCCACCCATCGGTTCGCCAGGCATTCACTAACCCACAGACAGGTGAGTTTGACCGTGCTCAGGTTGTTCAGTACCTGCAGAACCTGGACCAGACCGGTGGTCGTCCGATGTGGGTTAACTTTGAGCAGAGCATTCTCAACGACCGCATCCAGACGAAGTACAGCAACCTGCTGACCAAGTCAGTATACGTAACATCAGCTGAAGCGAAGAAGCACTTCGAGGCACAGAACACGATCGCCAATATGAAAGTGTTGTATGTTCCTTACTTCTCGATCGCTGACTCTGCTGTGCAGGTAACAGACGCGCAGCTGAAAGACTACTACGAGCGCAACAAAGAGCTTTATAAAGTAGAAGATGGCCGTACGCTGGAGTTTGTGACCATTCCGGTTGCCGCTTCTACCGAAGACATGAACTACTTCCAGGAGGAGCTGAAAGACCTGACGGAGCAGTTCGCCGCTTCGACCAACGACTCTGCTTTCGTAAATACGCACTCAGATCTGCCATACGACGGCACTTACCTGCACACAGCAGAGCTGCCTGAGCAACTGCACGAAATCGCGCCGCTGGAAGAAGGCAAGGTATACGGCCCTTACAATGATGGCGATACCTATGCGCTGTACAAGATTATGGACATCAGAGATGGTAGCGTGAACACTGCCCGTGCCAGCCACATCCTGATCAAGCCAGAGAACGATTCTCCTGAGGCCAAGCAGGCTGCTCTTGCCAAGGCAAAAGACATCCAGACACAGATCAAAAACGGTGCTGACTTTGCGGCTATGGCTGCACAGCACGGATCTGACGGTACAGCTGCAGTTGGTGGTGACCTGGGTTACTTCACTGAAGGCCGCATGGTACCAGCTTTTGAGAAGGCGGTGTTTGGTGCTACTACCGAAGGCTTGCTGCCAGCTCCTGTTGAGACAGAGTATGGCTACCACATCATTAAAATAACGGCTCCTAAGTCGAAGCGTACTTACAAAGTGGCTGCCGTACAGCGCTCACTTGACGCCAGCGACGCTACCCGTGACCAGGCTTATGCCATGGCTGACGAACTGGCTGGCACAAGCGGCTCAACGCAGGAGTTCAGAGAGAACGTGAAGAAAAACGAAGCCCTTTCTGTAGAAGAAGCTGCTAACGTAGGCAAAAACAACGTGTTGGTAGGTAACCTGAGCAACGCCAGAGAATTGGTGCGCTGGGCTTACTCAAAAGACACTTCAGTAGGTGATGTATCGCCTGTGTTCGAGATCAACGACCAGTACGTAATCGCTACTTTGACTGGCAAGCGCGAAAAAGGCTATGCTAAGATTGAGGATGTGAAAGAGGAGCTGACTGCCGCCGTTCGTAACGAGGTAAAAGCACAGCAGATCATGGCGAAGCTGAAAGGCGCGTCGGGTTCACTTGACCAGATTGCTGCTAACTACGGTCCGGATGCGATCATCAGAGAGGCTGAAGAAGTATCGCTTGCTTCTGGCGCTATACCTGGCCTTGGCCTGGAGCCAGTAGCAATCGGTAGAGCGTTTGGATTGAAGCCAGGCAGCCGTACTGCTCCTATCGAAGGACAGGGCGGTGTGGTAGTGGTAGAGCTGATCAACCTGACCAACGCTCCGGATGCACAGGATCTTTCCGGCGTGAAGACGCAGCTGGTAAACAACCGCACATCGCGTGTAGAAACCAACGCGTTTGAAGCGATCAAAGAGAAAGCTGACATCAAAGATAACCGTGTAAGATTCTTCTAAGACCTGCACGATAGGTATATGAAAGGGCTGTTCCGGAAGGAGCAGCCCTTTTCTGTTTATGGCCAAACCAAAATTAATGGCTATCTTCATTTTCGGGTGATATGCCCATATCAAAAAGACCGCTTACACGTTGTAATAGAAGATGCTTATACCTGTTCATACCTATTTGTCGCGCCTGCTGTTCGTGCTCCTGTTCATGGTGCTGGCAGTGCCCTTTTCTATGGCGCAGAACCAGGAGCTGGCACTGGCACGCGAGTACCTCAGCAAAGGGGAGTACCAGAAAGCCGAGACCATCTACAGTAAGCTGATCAACGACGAACGCCTGTTCCACACGGTATACCCCGACTACCTGAAAACCCTGCTGGCGCAGAACAACCACAAAGAAGCTGAGAAACTGGTGAAACGCACCATCAAGCGCTATCCGGGGCAGGTGAACTACAACATCGACTTAGGCATCGTATACCAGGCCGCTGGTGACAAGGCAGGAGCGGAGAAGCACTTCGACAAACTGATTGCCCAACTGAAGCAGGAGGAGGTAATAGCCGCAGCCAGCGTTTTTGTGCAGCACGAGCTGTTTGACTACGCTGAGAGAGCCTACCTGCGTGGCCGTGAATTAAGCAAGAATCCCTATGAGCACAACCGTTCGCTCATAGCACTCTATACCTTCCGGCAGAAGCACGAGAATCTGATAGGAGAGGCGCTTAACCTGCTGCAGGAAAACGAAAGTGATCTGATCTA
>NZ_AKIS01000127.1:0-6291 GCF_000277005.1 Pontibacter sp. BAB1700
CCACTTCCCGCTCTATCTTGCCAACCAATGCCTTTTCGAGCTGCTCATACCAGAAGCGCTTGATGTTTGGTCGCTCCTCCATCAACCGCATAAAATCGGCTTTGCTTATACCTAGCAGTTCACTTTTTTTGAGGGCCTGTATGTAGTAGTCAGATGGTTTGCCATCGACAAAAGAGGGAAACGACACCAGCAAGGTATGGGGGTAGCCAAAGCCTACGCAGATCTCTTCGTCAGGCAAGGGGTAGTAAATGCGCAGCGCCCCGCTCGTCACCAGGTATAGCCCCTGCTCCACCTGCCCCTGCCGTATCAGGAAGTCATACCTATTCAGCAGCATCTTCTTCTTCCAAAGTGGCAGGAAAGCAGCTATGTCGTCGGGGGTGAGGTAAGGGATTTGGTTGAGGAGGGAAAGGGGCATGGGGGAGGTTAAAAAACTAAGGTCTCCTTGGCTGACTCAGAAATGTCTTCGATCACAGCATCAGTCATAAACTTCAATCTTTTTTCTTTTGCCAGATCCTCGACTGCATTGTAAGAGATAAAAGAACACGAGTGGGACAAAAGTAACCGGAATACAGGTCTGGATAGCTCCTGCATTACTTTACCTCTTCTCTCTTCCGGAGCAACGATGTGTGCTTTTATATTTAAGTTCGGCTGTAGCGCCATCAAATCAGCCATCCTGAGTATGCCAGAGTAGATTGAAGTAGTATGCTCCACTTCATACGCACGAACAATGGTGCGACCTTTTATCCAGAGCACATCGATGTTCTCTATCGTTCGGATGGTATCAAGGTCATAATTGAGAGGCAAATCATTTAATACAGAACTCTTCTTTGGCTGCCATATCTCCAAAACTCTGGTTCTGTCGTTTTTCGGAAGCCAAATGCTATACCCCATGCGGTCACCAATATCTGCAAGTAATGCCTGAATTCTGAATGAGTCACGCGAAAGTGGTGCAGGGTCGACTGTAGGGCCAGGCTCAGGACCTACTGCAGGTGGAGTGTTTTCAGCCGGAGCAACCTCCAACGGAATGAAATGATCAATTTTATTGGTCTTGAACTGCCTGTCTAACAAATCACAGGCAGCTTGATCAGTGATAGGTTTTGAGGACTGCACATACTTGATACTCCAATACTTTCCTCCCGTTTCTGATAGTACAGCCATGTCAAAAGGCTTGCAAAACTCAACTTCCTTGATGCTTAGAGTATGCACATACCGCTGACCATCTTGCCAAGGCTTGTGGTTTGTTAATTGATCTAGTTTAAAGCGTGCACCACACAAAGTTCTCTTTCCGACTTTAACAGCCAGGTATACCACGTCGTTTTGTTGAGGCCCTCGGTGCGAAAAGCCTGCTACATTATGCTCAATGCAGATATTGTAGTTTTCAACAGATGTTGAGCAATGGAGAATTCGTGTGCTCATAGTCGTGGATTAAGGCTGATATGTATAGGATAAAGTTAATGTATAATTACACATCATCCAACTCTTTCACCTCCTCTGCTCAAACCGATCAAACCCCCTCAGCCCCTCCTTTTCCTCTACCTCCACTTTCTCTACCCGTGCTCGGTCCGGGCCTTGATGTGCCCATTCCTCCAGTTGTTTCAGTGCTTCGGACTTTCCCTCAGCCTCCAGGTATACGGTGCCGTCGGGTTCGTTCTGCACAAAGCCGTACAGGCCTAGCTCCAATGCTTTGCCTTGGGTGCTGGCTCTGAAAAATACGCCTTGTACCCGGCCATGTATGCGCATGGCCACACGCTTCTTGTCTTTGTTTTCCATCAGGTATAGATATCGCTTGTTCACTCAGAAAAACGGGGCAGACAGGTATAGGTTGAGGTAAGCAGGTGTAACAGTCGAAACAGAACGATTAACCCCGGAAGCCGTGTTATCAAATGGAGCAGGAGTTTTAGCTGATTCCTGAAATTTAAAGTATCTTTAACGCCCCCTCGCGGTAAGCCGCAGGCAGATTTAAGCCATACGATATGTCATTACTATTCAATGATTTTAAGAGCTGGGAAAAGCATTGCGCTGAAACCGGCGAACCACTATACCAGCCTGTGCTGGAGTACGAAGTAGAACAGAAAGGCCGCACCGAAGATTTTATATGGGAGAACATCGCCAAGGCATACGAGGTGATGAAGGATGCCGTGCAAACCGGCCTCACCGAAGATATGACCTCCCGCTCAGGCATGGTGAACAACAGCGCCAAGAAAGTAGCAAAGTCGCCGGTAACAGTGCTGTCACCGGAGTTTCAGATGCTGGTGTCGCGTGCGCTGGGCGCCAAAGAGGTGAACTCGTGCATGGGCCGCGTAGTGGCCGCTCCAACGGCGGGTGCCTCGGGTATACTGCCCGGTACTTTGACCACGCTGCAGGAACTACACGGACTTGAAGACCGAAAAATACACGAGGTTTGCTCGTAGCAGCAGGTATAGCCCTCATCATCGAACAGAATGCCTCATTGGCCGGAGCCGTAGGCGGTTGCCAGGCCGAAACAGGTAGTGCGGCCGCCATGGCGGCAGGTGCTATTGTGTACTGCCTCGGCGGTAACGTGGAGCAGGTGTTTACAGCAGTGGCCATTACCATACAGTGTATGCTGGGCCTGGTATGCGACCCGGTAGCGGGACTGGTGGAAGTGCCGTGTATTGTGCGTAACGCCAGTGCGGCCGCTATCGCTTATTCTTCATCACAGCTAGCCATTGCTGGTGTAAATGCTGTTATTCCGGTTGACCAGTGCGTGGCAGCCCTCGGCGAAGTAGGCGAGAGCATGGAGCGCAAGTATAAAGAAACAGCCCTCGGCGGACTCGCCAACACCCCAAGAGCACGTGAAATAGAGAAGTTCGTGTTGGTGCAGGATGTGGAGATTCTGCCGGATGAAGACGAAAACAGCGAAGGAGTTTAAGAGTTATAGGGGGGCTCTTTTGTAGCTCGATCAATAGAAGAAGGCAGTGACTGGAGAGGTCGCTGCCTTTTTTGTTGCTATATACCTAACAGAAGCCTGGAGTAGCCGAAAGCAGTTGAACTTAAGCCGTTCAAATCGCTGTTGCCGCTTAAGTGACCCAGTTCATCACATTTTGCCGGTGTTTCGTCACATTTTAAGGCGCAAATGTATAGAAGTCAGTAGGTTGCACGTTGTAATTGCAAGCTGTCCATGCGTCAGCTTTAACCTGTACAGGATTTTACATGAAGAAATTTTTTTGGTGGTGCGCCGGTGCCGATGATACGATTCTTGAAAAATGCTCTAAGTCGGAGCACATAAAATATGCTGGTGTCGGCGCCACTGTTTTATTTACGGGTGTGCTGGCCAGCATATCGGGTGGTTATGCCCTCTACACGGTGTTCGATGCGGTGCCCATGGCGGTGGCCTTTGGCTTGCTGTGGGGTGCCGTTATCTTCAACCTCGACCGTTTTATCGTTTCCACTATCCGCAAAGAAGGCAAGTTCTGGCGAGAGCTGCTGATGGTGACGCCGCGTATCCTGCTGGCCCTGGTACTAGCCGTGGTTATTTCCAAACCACTGGAGCTGAAGATTTTCGACAAAGAGATACAGGCTGTCCTGAAAGAAAAGCAGGCAGAGTTGGCGATTCAGCACAAAGCCCTGGTGAACAAGCAGTTTGCTGAGGTGGACTCGGTGAAGTCGGAGATTGCAGGTATACGGGCCGAGGTGGAAGCCAAAGTGCAGGAGCGGAACAAGCTCTACGAGATGGTAGCGGCAGAGGCCGATGGTACTGGTGGTACCGGCAAAATAGGCAGGGGCCATCTATGAAGAGAAAAAGCAACAGTATGATAAAGTAGACGAAGAGCTGAAGCTTTTGCAGGCTAGCGCCGCCGACCGGATTCTGGTGAAGGAACAGCGTATTGCCGACCTGATGAAGCAGTATGACAGCACCGTGGCAGAAGGGCAGGAAAGCTTCTCGAATTACGACGGCCTGATGGCCCGAATTGATGCCCTGAACCAATTGCCATGGTTGCCGGTGTTCTTTATCACTTTGCTGTTTATCTGTCTGGAAACGGCACCGATCTTCACCAAACTGATTACCAGTAAAGGTCCTTATGATGACATTTTGAAAGGTCTGGAACACGAGCGCACGACGCAGGAAATGCATCGGGTAAAGGAGCGCCAAAAGCAGTACGACACCCGCCAGGCTGTAGCCGAAGCAAAGTTTGCAGCCCGTCAGGAGTTTGAGATCGAAGCCAAGCGTGAAGAAGAGCGCATAAAGTCGGATGCACATCTGGATGTAGTCCGCGAATCAGCAGCCGTGTGGCGCGAACGCAAACTGGCCGATATCAGCCGCAGCCCAAACACCGCCGCCGACATCCTGAATGATGGCGAGGAAAGCAGCTATTATAAGTGGTAAGCTTTTTTGTGCTCAGCAAGCGACGTACTTTTTCCAGAAGTTAGTATCTTGTTGCGTACTAACACACAGGCGCATGACCGTTTCAAGAATGGCCCAAAACCTCATTGGCTCCGAGATTATCAAGCTGGCCGGTGAAGTGAACGCAATGATTGCGAAAGGCGAGCAAATCTGCAACCTTACCATCGGTGACTTCGACCCAAAGATTTTTCCTATACCTGGCGAATTGCGGGCTGGCATTGCCGAGGCCTATGCCGAAGGACATACGAATTACCCGCCGGCCAATGGGATGGCCGTGCTGCGCAAAGCCGTAGCCGACTTCACCCGCGACCGATTAGGTTTGACTTACTCCGAAAACGATATTCTGGTAGCCGGCGGCTCGCGACCGCTGATTTACGCGACTTACCTGGCCCTTGTAGACCCAGGCGACAAAGTAGTCTTCCCGACGCCGTCGTGGAACAACAACCACTATTGCCATCTTTCCAGTGCCACGCCAGTGATGGTGGAAACGAGTCCGGACAACAATTTCATGCCAACTGCGGCCGATGTAGCTTCTCAACTGAAAGGTGCTACCATGCTGGCCCTCTGCTCGCCGCTCAACCGACGGGTACTATGTTTTCCAAAAAAGACCTGGAAGACATCTGTGACCTGGTGATCGCCGAAAACAAGAGCCGTGGAGCAGGCGAGAAGCCGCTATACATTCTTTACGACCAGATCTACTGGATGCTGACCTTCGGGGAGCACCAGCATTATGATCCGGTTAACCTGCGCCCCGAACTACGCGACTATACCATTTACATCGACGGCACGTCTAAATGCTTCGCCGCTACCGGTGTGCGTGTCGGTTATGCATTCGGTCCTACGGTGGTGATTAATAAGATGAAGGCAATTCTTGGACACGTAGGTGCCTGGGCGCCAAAAGCTGAGCAAATGGCCACAGCCCGATTCCTGCACCAGACGGATGCGGTAGATGTGTTCATGGACGAGTTCAAGCACAATGTGCGCGAGAGTCTGGATCTGCTCTACCACGCGTTCAAAGACCTGAAAAAAGAAGGGTATAACGTAGATGCCATTGAACCGATGGGAGCCATTTACCTGTCCGCCAAACTGGACTTAGCTGGCAAAACCACGCCATCAGGCCAGGTGCTGCAAACCAGCAAAGACATCAGCTTCTACATACTTGAAGAAGCTAAATTAGCCGTAGTGCCGTTCTCCGCCTTCGGCTCTGCGCCAGAACTGGGCTGGTTCCGCTTGTCGGTAGGCGGTGCCTCGCTGGAGAGCATCAAAGACTCGCTGGGCAGGTTGAGAGAGGCATTGAGGAAGTTGAAATAAGATGATTGATGCCGCAGGGCACTCCATTATTTATACCTTTATAACAGCAGAGCCGCCTTAAATTAGTTTGAGGCGGCTTTGCTGTTTCTATACCTTACTCAACTCCCACCGATATCTGTCGGCTTATACTTTCCTCCAGCGAGATGAACGTTTCGGTGCGGTGCACGCCTGCTATACCTTGCATTTTCTCATTGAGCACTTCGCGCAGGTGCTTCGTGTCGCGGCAGATGATCTTGACAAACATACTGTAGGAGCCCGTAGTGTAATGCAGTTCTACGATCTCAGGGATGACGCGCATCTTCTCTACCACCTCTTTATAAGCCGAACCCTTTTCCAAAAATACCCCGATAAAGGCACAGATGTCATAACCGATGGCAGCCGGATTGATCAGTAACTGTGCTCCCTGCACGATGCCCATCTCAGTCATTTTCTTTAGGCGCACGTGTATGGTACCCCCCGAAACACCGAGTTCTTTGGCAATATCAGTGTATGCACGGTTGACATTCTGCATCAACAGGTGCAGAATCTGACGATCAAGTTTATCAATTTTTAAATCCATTCCCGATATCTATCCTGTGTTTTAATGATTTGTCAAAAATATAAACTATATATTATTT
>NZ_AKIS01000128.1:0-4285 GCF_000277005.1 Pontibacter sp. BAB1700
ACGTTGCCAAGCATCTCGGCCAAGCTTAGCAATCCTAACTTGTTTTTGATAATTTTGTCTTGAGTGGTCATGATATAATCGGGTTTAAATAATTAAATGCGTCACATTCAATTTACTTAAACTGTCAGATTATATCTTGACTATCTCACATTAATCAATATGAAGCCCTTGGAACCTCCAAGGGCTTTTTTGTGCCCGAAATGTTCTCAAAAGCGATAAGTATAAAAATATTGTGCTATTTTTATACCTGTTGTTCCCATCGCCTATGAAGTCGAACTTTACATTTTTGGAGGCCAGTTGGCCCGACCTGTACCAGGTAGCCGCCGAAGCCGAAAGCCACATACACAGCGCCCCGCGCTACGCCGCGCTCGGGTGCCGCATCGCCCTCGAAAACGCCGTGCGCTGGCTCTTCGACAATGACAGTTCGCTGCGCCTGCCCTACCAGGACAACCTGAGCTCGCTGCTGCACGAGCCTACCTTTAAGCAGCAGCTCCCCTATACCTTGTTCGGCGGCATTAAATTCATCTGGAAGCTGGGCAACGCCGCCGCTCACCAGAAGAGGGCTATTACTCCAGGCGAGGCGTTTGACTCGCTGCGCAACCTCTATGGTTTCTTGGTATACCTGGCCACGGCCTACAGTGCCGAGCGCCCCGCTATACCTGCTTTCGATGAAAACCTGCTGCAGCGCACCCATGCCAAGCCCGACGCCACGCTGGCCGAAGCCAAAAAGCTGGAGGCGCAGTACCTGGCCCAACAAGCCGAACTGCAGCGCAAAGACCAGGAATTGCAGCAAAACCAGCAGTTGGTTGCTGAGCTGCAAGAGCGCCTGCGCCAGACCGAAAAGATAAAGCAATACAACCTGCAGCAGCCCATTGAGGTGAAGCTGCCGATAACCGAAGCCGAAACCCGCCGCCGCTACATCGACCTGCTGCTGCGCGAAGCGGGCTGGGACACCGCAGCCGCCAATGTATGCGAGTACGAGGTAACAGGTATGCCGCTCAGCACCAACGCCAGCGGTAAAGGCAAAGCCGACTACGTGCTTTGGGGCGACAACGGCAAGCCACTGGCCGTGGTAGAAGCCAAAAAAGCAATGGCCAGCGTAGCCAATGGTCGTCGGCAGGCCGAGCTATATGCCAACTGCCTGGAGCAGATGACGGGTCAACGGCCCGTTATTTTCTATACCAACGGTTTCGAGACCTACCTCTGGGACGATGTGCCCGCGCCTGGCTATACCCCACGGCAGGTACAGGGCTTCTATACCAAAGACGAACTGCAGCGGCTGGTGAATCGTCGCGCCATGCGTCAGCCGCTCACTGCAGGCGAGGTAAACAAAGCCATCGCAGGACGCTACTACCAGGAAGCCGCCATTAAGAGGGTGGGGGAGCACTTCATGAACAAAGAGCGGGGTGCCCTGCTCGTGATGGCCACAGGTGCAGGCAAAACCCGCACCGCCGCCGCTTTGGTGGAACTGCTCAGCAAAGCTAACTGGGTGACCCGCGCCCTCTTCCTTGCCGACCGCAACGCTCTTGTTCGTCAGGCCAAAAACGCCTTTGGTGAGCATGTGCCATACCTGTCTTCGGTTAATCTTACCAAAGAGAAGGAAAAAGACGCAAGCCGCATGGTGTTCTCCACTTACCCCACCATGATGAACCTGATTGACGGGGCCCGTACCAAAGAAGAGCGCTTTTACAGTCCTGGCCACTTCGACCTGATCATCGTGGACGAAGCCCACCGCTCGATATACCAAAAGTACCAGGCCATATTTGAGTATTTCGATGCGCTGGTAGTGGGCCTTACTGCTACACCACTCGCCGAGATAGACCGCAACACCTACGAGCTGTTCGGCCTGGAAAGTCACCAGCCGACCTATGCCTACGAGCTGCAGGACGCCGTGAAAGACAAGTACCTTGTGCCGCCTAAGGCGATGTCGGTGGAGCTCAAGTTTCAACGGCAGGGCGTGAAGTATAGTCAGTTAAGTGAGGCCGAGAAAGCCGAATACGAGCTTACGTTCCGCGACGAGGAAACAGGTAATCTGCCCGACGAGATAGAAGCACAGGCCCTGAACAAATGGCTCTTTAACCAGGACACCGTAGACAAGGTGCTGCTATACCTGATGGAGAACGGCCTGAAAGTGCAGGGCGGCGACAAGCTGGGTAAAAGCATCATCTTTGCCCGTAGCCACGAGCACGCTGTGTTCATCGAGAAGCGCTTCCACAAGCTTTTCCCACAGCTGGGCGGCGGCTTCCTCCGCATCATCGACAACTACGACCCCAAGGCACAGAGCCTGATTGACGACTTTTCAGAAACAAACAAAGAGCCGCAGGTTGCTGTGTCTGTGGACATGCTCGACACAGGTATAGACGTGCCTGACATCGTGAACCTGGTGTTCTTTAAGCCTGTACGCTCCAGCGCCAAGTTCTGGCAAATGGTGGGCCGTGGCACCCGTCTGCGCCCCGATTTGTTTGGGCCAGGACAGCATAAGGAGTTTTTCTACATCTTTGATTTCTGCGAGAACTTCGAATTTTTTGAGGCTTTCCCTGAAGGTATAAAACCCACCATGCAGCGTAGCCTGAGCGAGCAGATTTTTGTAGTACGCCTGCAACTAGCCGACCAACTGCGCCACGAAAGCCACCAAAACGAGCCCGAGCAGCAGTTGCGCCAGTCGCTGCTCCATACCCTGCACCATACCGTCGCCACCCTCGACCGCGACAGTTTCCTGGTGAAGCGCCACCTCCGATATGTGGAGTACTTCAGTCAGCGCAGCCTCTGGGACGGCCTCAGCAAAGCCGACCGTCAGGACATTGCCCAGTACCTCGCCCCACTGGCTCCCGTAGAGGGCAACGACGAACTAGCCCGCCGCTTCGACCTGTTACTCCTGAACTTGATGCTGGTCGTACTGGAAAAAGACACGCGCCTGCCTGGCTATATCAACCGCGTACGCGAAATGGCTGGTGGCTTACTACGAAAAGAAGCTATACCTGGTGTAAAGGCGCAAATAGTATTCATCAGAGCGGTGCAGTCCGCTGAGTTTTGGCAAAGTGTAGACCTGCCTCTGCTGGAACAGGTACGCCAAAATTTACGCGACCTGGTTAAGTTTATCGACAAAGACAAGCAGACCATCGCCTACACCAATTTCGAAGATGACTTTAGCGGCGATGTGGCCGAGCGTGCTATTCTGGAAATAGGCGGCAGTAAGCTCGATTCGTATCACGAGCGGGTAGCCCGCTACATTCGCGAAAACGCCCACCACGTCACCATCAGCAGACTGCGCACCAACCAGCCCATCACACAGGAAGAACTCGACGAACTAGAGCGCCTCGTGTTCGACGGGCAGGAGCGGGGCACCAAAGAGGACCTACTGCAGGAGTTGGCCCAGCGCGACGAAGCCCCCCAGCCACTCGGTGCCTTTATCCGCAGTATAGTGGGCTTGGACGTAAACGCTGCTAAAGAAGCTTTCTCTGAGTTTATGAACGGCCGCCACCTCAGCCCCGACCAGATTGAGTTCATCAACCGCCTCATCAACTACCTAACCGCCAACGGCACCATCGACAAATCTAAACTGTTCGAAGGCCCTTTTGCCGAGCTAAACGCTAATGGAGTGGATGGGGTATTTCGGGAAGAGACGCAGGTGGTACAGTTGTTTGGGATAATTGACCAGATTAATGGGAATGCGGGGGTGGCATAGGGGGATCAGTATATTTCTTTACCATATTGGTTTCTGAATTTGAACGGGGTAAATAATAGCTCTCCTTTCTGAACAAGCTGAGCTATTATTTCTGCTCCCTGGATCTCTTCATTGCCGAACATCCTATAAGGTGAGCCATAACTGAAAGTTAGGCTGCCGCCATCATCGTAGATTAGGTGGCCAATAGCGGCATAACCGATTGAAGCGCTGATATCGCTCCACTCCTCATTAGCGGTTCCTTCAGGAGCAAAGTCACAATATTCCATCGCTTCATATAGTCCAACATCCAAATCAGGAAATTCCTGTAGTAGAAAATCCTTGTCTGTTAATTCGAGCATTATACCTGATGGTACTTCTTTTATTCTGAACATATAGTTATTAGTTTAGATCTGAAATAATTAAGCGAGTAGTACCTCGTAACTATTCGGCCCCCTCTGGCTTGTCATCAAAATAATCCCGCTGCACATCTTCATTCCGGCTCAACTTATCCAAGTAAGACTTTCTAGCTGAACGCTCCCGCTTCCACATTTGGTTGGAGCCTTCATCTGTCGACTCAAAAACCAAATAGTTATTGATGGAGATAGACGTTGCGACTTGTGC
>NZ_AKIS01000129.1:0-17433 GCF_000277005.1 Pontibacter sp. BAB1700
TGAGCACAACCGTTCGCTCATAGCACTCTATACCTTCCGGCAGAAGCACGAGAATCTGATAGGAGAGGCGCTTAACCTGCTGCAGGAAAACGAAAGTGATCTGATCTATGTGCAGAATATGCTGCAGAACAGCATGCAGGACGAGAAGGCCTTTGATGCACTGGAGAAAGAGCTGATTACCCGGGTGCAGCAAAACCCCGATTTGCTGGCTTACAACGAACTCCTTATCTGGCTCTACATCCAGCGACGTGACTTCTACAGTGCTTTGCTGCAGGCCCGTTCTGTAGACAAGCGCACCCGCAGCGGCGGTACCCGTGTGATGGAGCTGGGTGCTATCAGTGCCCGCAACAATGACTACCAGGGTGCCATTGAAGCCTATGAGTACATCATCAAAGAATATCCGGATGGTCCCTACTACCTAATCGCAAGGCAGCGGCTGATAAATGCCCGTGAAGAGCAGGTAGAAAATACTTTCCCGGTTGACCTGGACAAGATCAGGGCGCTGATATCAGACTACGAAGCGCTGCTGGCTGAAGTGGGGCGCAATGCCCAAACGGTAGAGGTGTTGCAGCACATGGCTAATCTGTATGCCTTTCATTTGGATGAAAAGGACAAAGCCATCGAGTTGTTGCAGGAGGCTGTTGCAACTCCCCGCGCCAAGCCCGATTTTGTGGCTGAGAGCAAACTCACGCTGGGCGATATATACCTGCTGAAAGGAGAGCCCTGGGAGTCGACCTTGCTGTACTCGCAGGTAGAGAAATCGCACAAGGAGACGCCGATCGGGCATGAGGCGAAGCTGCGCAACGCCCGGCTTAACTACTACAAAGGCGACTTCGAGCTGGCACAGGCTCACCTCGACATCCTGAAGCTGGCTACCAGCCGCGAGATAGCCAACGACGCCATGGACCTGAGCCTGCTGATCACCGACAACACGGGGCTGGACACCTCTACTGTGGCTATGGAAGAATATGCGGCAATCGAACTGCTCGTTTTCCAAAACAAGCTGGACGAGGCGCAAAACAGATTGAATGCCATGCTGCAGAAGTTCCCGGGGCATAGCCTGACAGATGAGATTTACTTCCGCAAAGCCAGCATCTACGAGCGCACCGGTGCGTTTGACAAAGCCATTGCCAGTCTGGAGAAAGTAGTCAATGCTCCCGCCGATATTCTGAGTGATGATGCCCTGTACCGTATGGCTTATATCTACGAAGAGAGCCTGAAAGACACGCAGAAGGCACAGGAGTTATACAACGAGTTTCTGGTGAAGCACCAGGGCAGCATTTATGTGGCTGAGGCACGCAAGCGCTTCCGGAAGCTGCGTGGGGATGCGCCCGTCGTGAACTAGCAAATAAAATTTAATCCTGTAGCGTACAAGCATGTTGCTATGAAAAGAAAATAAACAGGATCAGGATGAAGATCAGGAAGAATCCATACATGATCAGGTCCAGGGAGTAGTTCTTATACTGCTCATAAATTTCTCTGAGGCGTTTCATGATCTGGGGTATTGTTTCATGATCTGGGGTATTGAGGAGCTGCAAATTACAAAAAATAGCGGAAAGGTGCTGTGTAAGGGGCTGCGGCGAGCCTAAATCCTGCGTAAATTGACTACCTTTGCTTCGGGTTTATTTGTGAAGCAGCATATGGAGAAAAGGTGGGTATACAATAAAAGCGTAGCGCCGGAGGCAATCAATCAATTGGCAGAATCGCTCCGGATCAGCACCACACTGGCCGATGTACTGTGCCAGCGCTCTATCTGTACTTTCGGGGAGGCGAAAGCCTTTTTCCGCCCTAGCCTGCTCGACCTGCACGACCCTTTCCTGATGAAGGACATGCAGCTTGCCGTCGACCGGATAGTTGAGGCACTGCATCGCTCCGAGCGCATACTGGTTTACGGCGACTACGACGTAGACGGCACCACCTCTGTGGCGCTTATGTACAGCTTTCTGCATTCACTTACCCAACCCGGCCAACTCGAATATTACATCCCCGACAGGTATAAAGAAGGTTACGGCGTATCCACGCAAGGTATAGACTATGCCGCTGAGCAGGGCTTTTCGCTTATCATCAGTCTCGACTGCGGCATTAAATCGGCAGACAAGGTAGCTTATGCCAGTTCATTAGGTATAGATTTCATCATCTGCGACCACCACCTGCCCGACGAGGATATCCCGCAGGCAGTGGCCGTACTGGATCCGAAACAGATTGACTGCCCATACCCTTACAAAGAACTCTCAGGCTGTGGCGTTGGCTTTAAACTGATCCAGGCTTTTTGCTTTCAGCAAGGTATACCGCAGGAAGAGGCATTTAAGCTGCTCGACCTGCTGGTGGTGAGTATAGCGGCCGACATTGTGCCGATTACGGGTGAAAACCGCATCCTGGCTTACTTTGGTCTGCAGCTGATCAACGGACCAGGCCCCCTGCGTCCGGGCCTTGAGGCACTCAAGGAACTGGCAGGTATAACCGGCGAGATGGATATTACCAGTGTCGTGTTCGGCTTTGCGCCCCGCATCAATGCAGCAGGGCGTATGGGCGATGCGAAGCGCTCTGTGCGGATGCTACTGGCCCAGACCAAGGCAGAAGCCTTCGAGATGGCCGACATCATCAACGAATCTAACAAAGAGCGCCGCGACAAAGACTCGAACATCACCAAGGAAGCGCTGCAGATGATCGCCGAGGACGACTTTCTGCGCAATGCGAATTCTACGGTACTCTACAAGGAAAACTGGCACAAAGGTGTGATCGGAATTGTGGCTTCGCGCTGCATCGATCACTACTACCGCCCTACGATCATCCTGACGCAATCTAATGGCAAGGCTTCTGGCTCGGCCCGTTCGGTGCACGGCTTCAATGTGCACGACGCCATTGAGAGCTGCTCAGACCTGCTTGACCAGTTCGGTGGTCACATGTATGCAGCAGGGCTTACATTGCCTGTAGAGAATGTGCCAGCCTTCAGACAGCGCTTTGAGGAGGTTGTGTCCCGCACCATTACCGAAGACCAAAAAATTCCGCAGATAGAAGTAGATGCGAAAATCAGACTCAATCAGATCACCCAGAACTTCTACAACATAGTGAAGCAGATGGAGCCCTTTGGCCCGGGCAACATGAAGCCGGTATTTGTGTCGGAATGTGTGTACGATACAGGCGCGGTGCGTGTGGTTGGCGACAGCCACCTGAAACTGCGCCTGACGCAGGACGGTTTCTACGACATCGATGCCATCGGCTTCGGCTTTGGCGACTATTTCAAATTCATCTCGAAAGGTATACCCTTTGATGTGTGCTATACCATAGAAGAAAACGAGTTCAGGGGAAATGTGACGCTGCAGCTGCGCATCAAGGACATCCGGATGTTGAAGTAGTAAGGAGAGATTCGTGCCTGTCTCAGGTATAAAGAGAGGTTTAACCTGACTCTAAAATGCGTACCCATATAGAAGGATCAGACAAAGCGCGCACAGCCCTATACCTGATAACCCCAGCTTGACATATCGGCGCCTGAAGGCGAAATAGCCGAGTACAATGCCCAGTGCTTCTACTGCGAACAGCGACATCACCACAGAAAGGCTCATAGGGTAACTTGCTACAGTGTGCTGTACATCACCTAGGACCAGGCTCTCTTCAGCCTGATAGTAGGTGATGACGATCAGCCCTATTACACCTATCAATACAGAAACGATCCCTGTTTTCATAAACCCAAGTTACAAAAGGCTTATAAAACTTAAAACGGCGCTGCAATAACTCTGCAGCGCCCGTTTTAAGTTTTATGGCTCGTCGATGTTGTTTGCCAGAAGCTTGACAGCAGGCAGTTGCTCAAGCTCGGCCAAAATCACCTTTTCGGGGTATGGCGTCAGTTTAGGAGGTACGCACATCAGGTTCAGGCTGTTCATATCGCCTGCAAAGTAGTTAAGATCAATAGCAGCATTTATACCTGCCAGCTTGCCTGTGTCGGTGTACTGCCAGAAAAGCCACTTGTCTTCGTGGTGAATGTCGGGCTCAATAGTATTGTATCGGGCAATCCAGAAATGATAGTCCTTGAAATGACCCTGCAGCCAGCGGCGGTAAAAATTCTGATTGGTATAGATGATGGGTTTTACACCATAGTGCGCTGTAACGGCCTCAAGCCAGATGCGCATGTTTTTTCGCATGTCGGCGGGAGAAGTGTGCTTCTCAATTACTTCCACATCCAGTACAGGAGGCAGGTCGCCTTCGTGCAGCTCCACTGTGTTGATGAACATCTCGATCTGGCCCTGCACCGGAGCGGCAGGTATAAAGAAATGATAAGCGCCTCGTTTGATGCCCACACGCTTTGTTTCTTCCCAGTTGCGGGCAAAGTATGGGTCCAGCCTGTAATCGTCCTGTGTTGCCTTTACAAATGCAAACGACACGCCTGCGTCCCGCACCTGGTCCCAGTCGACCTCTTTCTGCCACTTCGACACGTCTATACCCTTGAGGCTTGAAGAGGTGATCAGCGTGGTTTTAGTGGTAGCCCCTGTGCTTTTGGCTGTGGCACCGTTGTTTTTTGTATTATCGGAATTTCCAGAAGGAATACCGGTAAACAGCAACGAGAGTAATAAGCCAGAATAAGCCATCTTGTGGGCGGCCAGGTAAAGTAAAGAAAACATCATAAAGGCTGGTTAATCGGAATTCCAAACTAATAAGAAGACGCGACACTAACAACAGTGCACCCGGAATAATTTCATTTATAAAATTTGATTTTTTGAATATATCGGAAAGTGTATCTGCTGTTATACCTGCTCTGGACATGTATAAAACTTGGCAGGATTACTGCATTGCAGGACGGGTCAAGAATGCTTAAATTAGCCCGATGATATTAAGAGCCGAACATTTATTTAAAAAATATAAGTCGCGCATGGTCGTGAACGACGTGAGCGTGGAAGTGAACCAAGGTGAGATTGTGGGTTTGCTGGGGCCAAACGGTGCCGGTAAAACTACTTCGTTTTACATGATCGTGGGCCTGGTAAAGCCGAACGAGGGCCGCATATTCCTCGACAAAGAGGATATCACGGACCTGCCCATGTATCAACGGGCCAAACGTGGCGTGGGCTACCTGGCACAGGAAGCGTCTGTGTTCCGGCAACTGACAGTAGAGGAGAATATCCTGGCCCCACTGGAGATGACCAATCGTCCGAAGAAGGAGCAACTGGAGAAGGTGGAGGAACTGCTGGAGGAGTTCTCACTTACGCACGTGCGCAAAAACAAAGGTATCGTATTGTCAGGCGGTGAACGCCGCCGCACCGAAATCGCCCGCGCCCTGGCCGTAGACCCTAAATTCGTGCTGCTCGATGAGCCCTTCGCCGGCGTAGACCCAATTGCGGTAGAAGAAATCCAGAGTATCGTAGCCAAGCTTAAGAGCAAAAATATCGGTATCCTGATTACCGACCACAACGTAAACGAAACCCTTTCCATCACCGACCGCGCCTACCTACTCTTCGAGGGTAAAATCCTGAAGTCAGGCACCGCTGAAGAACTGGCTGCCGACGAGCAGGTACGCCGCGTATACCTGGGCAAACATTTTGAATTAAAACGCAAGATTTAGTCTACATTAGGTATATTACAAGGCTAATGTTTGCAAGTTTAGTGATAGGAAAAGCAGTTTAACAATTTAGCCATCAGCCTTTGGAAATCATAAACTCAATCGTGACGTGGGTGATGAAGAAGCGGATTCATGACATTGATCTGTTTCGGAAATACCCACATGAAGTGCAGAACGAACTGTTTCAGGACCTGATCAGCACGGCGAAGAACACGGAGTTTGGCAAGAAGTATGGCTTCGGCGATATGAAGTCGGTGAAGACCTTTCAGGAGCGGGTGCCGATTGCTACTTACGAAGACCTGTACCCTTACATAGAGCGGGTGATGAAAGGGGAACAGAATATCCTGTGGCCGAGCAAGATTGAGTGGTTCGCCAAGTCGTCGGGCACCACCAATGCCCGCAGCAAGTTTATACCTGTCAGCCCGGAGTCGCTGGAAGACTGCCACTACAAGGGCGGTAAAGACATGCTCTCGCTCTACGTCAACAATTACCCTAACACCAAGCTTTTCACAGGCAAAGGCCTCTCTATTGGCGGCAGCCACCACCCCAACGAATTCAACGCCAAGACATCCTGCGGTGACGTGTCGGCTGTGATTATGCAGAACCTGCCGATCTGGGCAGAGGCCATGCGCACGCCGCCGCTCAAAGTAGCCCTGATGGACAAGTGGGAGGAGAAGATCGAGAAGATGGTGGAAGTAACCGTGCCGGAGAACGTAACCAGCCTGAGCGGTGTGCCGACGTGGACTTATGTGCTCCTGAAGCGCATACTCGAGGTTACTGGCAAAAAGAACATCCTGGAGGTATGGCCGAATCTGGAGCTCTTCACACACGGTGCTGTGGCATTTGGGCCATACCGTCAGCTGTTCAGAGAGATCATCCCTTCCGCTCAGATGCACTACCTGGAGGTATACAATGCCTCCGAAGGCTTCTTTGGTATACAGGACCAGCGTGACACCGAAGACGAGATGTTGCTGATGCTGGACTATGGCGTGTACTACGAGTTCATCCCGATGGACCAGTTCGAGGAGGAAAACCCCAAAACACTGACGTTGGATCAGGTAGAACTGGGTAAGAACTATGCTATTGTTATCTCGACCAACGCCGGTCTGTGGCGCTATAAGATTGGCGATACTATACGCTTCACGAATCTGAGCCCATACCGCATCAAGATATCAGGCCGCACAAAGCACTTCATCAACGCCTTTGGCGAAGAAGTGATCGTGGAGAATGCTGAAGTGGCCATTACGAAGGCCTGCGAAGCCACTGGCGCCATTATCTCGAACTTCACAGCCGCACCTGTATACATGCAGAGCGGCAAGCGTGGCGGCCACGAATGGCTGATTGAGTTTGAGAAAGAACCGGATAGTCTGCCCCACTTCACCCAAGTGCTTGACCAGGCCCTGCGCGAAATCAATTCCGACTATGACGCCAAGCGCCAAAACGACATCGCCCTGCAGGAACCTATCGTACACGCCGCCCCAAAAGGCACCTTCATGAACTGGCTCAGCAAAAAAGGTAAACTTGGTGGCCAGCACAAAGTGCCGAGACTGAGCAATACCCGTGAGTATTTGGAGGAGATAATGGAAGTAAGTGGGCTGGCAAGAGTAAAGAATTAAACAAAGCTGTCATTTCGAACGCTAGTGAGAAATCTGAAGTGAATAGTAATGAATATCCCTCCAGATTTCTCACAACTACGCTGACTCTCTTCGGCTCGCGCCTAAAGAGTAGTCGAAATGACAATAAAAATGCCCGACAGTTTATACCTGCCGGGCATTTTTGCTTTTAAACTATACCTCAGGTATAGCAACTATCTGAATAAGCCGTAAATCGTTGCGGATACTGCGAAACCCAGGACTAACAGGAGCGCAACATTGAGATACACAGGTACCGTTTTGCCTTTCACTTTTTTGTAATCAAAGCCCTGCGCTGTTAGTACCATTAACAGAACGAGGTTGATAATGGTCAGAACACGGTTAAGGCCGTTCCAGGTATTCTTTATTTCTAAAGTCATTCTTCAGATTTATGGTTAAAGATAGCTATGCACTAGTAAATCTAATATTTAAATTGCCAACCTTCTGATATTCGTAATTGTCAACATACCCCCCATTACAAGCCCACTAAGTGAGAGCACCGAACCAACGGCTATCAGCTGTATAGCACTTTGATTGACTACTTCGAAATCACTGAATTCAGACAAGGTGGCCAGAAAAGCTATTAAACTGATTGCTATGGCCATTATGCCCAAACTAGCTCCTACCACTTTATGCTGCAATACTGCTTGAATAGTGAGAGCGACTATAACGCCCAAAGCGACAAAACTAAATTTTTGCATCGCAACTAAGTCTCCAAATAACCAAAAGCTGGCTAATCCGATGAAGTAGATGTATGGTAGTACCTGACTGCCATAACTTTTGGGTTGAGCATGTCCTTCCATTTATAGAGAGGCTTCAGGTGGATACTTATTTACTTAAATACGGCTAATTGATTATCAATTACTCCAGGAAACTACTCATAAATCCGCCTTCTTTCTTGGTGTTCTCACCGTGTGGCATCAGTGCTTCGATCAGTTTCTTTACAGGCATAGACTGCAACCATACTCGACCAGTGCCGCGTAGGGTGGCCAGAAAGATACCCTCACCACCGAAGATCATGGACTTGAGGCCGCCGGCCCGCTGAATGCTGAAGTCTATACCTTGCTCAAAAGCCACTACGCAGCCTGTGTCGACACGCAGGGTTTCGTTGTTGAGCTCTTTCTCTACGATGGTACCACCTGCATGCAGGAAGGCAAGTCCGTCACCGGATATCTTCTGTAGGATAAAACCCTCGCCACCAAACAGGCCGGAACCCAGCTTTTGATTGAAATGCATCGCGAGTTTTGTACCCAATGCCGCAGCCAGGAAGGCGTCTTTCTGTGCGATAAGTGTGTTACCATTGAACTGCTGCAGATCAAGAGGCAGAATAGTGCCGGGGTAGGGAGCTGAAAAAGCGACCCGACTCTTACCATAGCCACGGTGCGTAAAGTGCGTCATAAACAGCGACTCACCCGTGATCAGGCGACTGCCTGCTGAAACCAGTTTGCCCAGAAAGCCCTGGCTGGGGTTGGATCCATCTCCCATTTTGGTCTGGAAGTCGATGCCCTCTTCCATGTATACCATGGCGCCGGCCTCGGCAATCACCGTTTCGTTGGGGTCGAGTTCGATTTCGAGTACCTGTATGTCGTTACCGAAAATGCGGAAGTCGATTTCGTGTGCGTTTCTCATAGTTTTTAGGACTTAATGTTCGGATAGACAATATAGTAAATTATCTAATCCTCTTCATCGTCCTCGTCCTCATCACCACGTCCTTTTTTTCGACGGGCCTTCGGCAGGTCCTTGTCGTCCTCGTCATCCGAAACGGAGCTGGTGCCTTTCACGAAATCCTCGTCGGTTTCCTCTACTTCCTCACCCTCCTCTATATGAAACTCTTCTTCCTCTTTTTTTGCTTTCTCAGCAGCATCCCGCTTTACCAGTTTTTTGTCCTCCACATTTTTGTTCAGGAATTCATTGATCTGGTCGATAGAGTAGTTCGACATGATCTCGCCCTGCTGGTTCACTTTGATCTCGAAGCCCTCGAGGTCCTTGTGCACCCGCGTTTTCTTTTTAGAGCTCTTGTTCTCTTTTTTATTCTTAGCCATAGTCTGGTCCTTTTGTTCTCACTGAAGTATAAGGCGAAACGGCCAAATAGTTACAGCCAGGTATAGGAGCCAGGTATAACAAGAGCGGCTATCCCTTTCGGAATAGCCGCTCTTGTTCAAGTATAAGGTATAGCCTAAGCTGTTGCGTAGTGGCTCAATGCGCTAATAGCAGCATCTATACGGTTCTGTGTTTCCTCACGGCCAATCACCTCGATGATCTGCATCAGGTCAGGGCCAGCCTCGGCTCCTGTCACGGCCAGACGAAGCGCCTGCATGACCATACCCAGCTTCATGCCGTGGCGCTCCAGAATACTTGTCAGGAGATCCTTTACTGAATCGGCGTTAAAGTCACTCAGGTATCCAGTTCGTTGCGGAAGTCGGTGAACACGGCCACGGCCTGACTGTTCCACTTTTTAGAAGCTACTTTCTCGCTATACTCGGTAGGAGCCACGAAGAAGTAAGCAGCCTCACGCCAAAACTCCTGCGGGAAGCTCACACGCTCCTTCATCAGGCCGGCAATTTTCTCAGCCTTCGCAGGTGAGCAAGAGATGCCATGCTCTTCCAATGCCTTCAGCAGGTAACCTGCCAGTTCAGCGTCTGGCTTGGCGCGCAGGTACTGCTCGTTAAACCAGCGAGCCTTCTGTATATCGAAACGGGTACCGGACTTACCGATACGCTCGATGGTGAATTCATTAGCTAATTCCTCCATCGAGAAGATCTCCTGCTGCGTGCCCGGGTTCCAGCCCAGGAAAGCCAGGAAGTTGATGAAGGCCTCAGGAATATAACCCGCCTCACGGTAGCCAGAGGAGATTTCGCCTGAGAACGGATCTTCCCAACGAAGCGGGAACACCGGGAAGCCGAGCTTGTCGCCATCACGCTTGCTCAGTTTGCCGTTGCCGTCAGGCTTAAGCAACAGCGGCAAGTGCGCAAACTCTGGCATGGTGTCTTCCCAGCCCAGGTAGCGGTACAGCAACACGTGCAGTGGAGCCGATGGCAACCACTCCTCCCCACGGATTACATGCGTGATCTGCATCAGATGGTCATCCACAATGTTAGCCAAATGGTACGTCGCATGCCGTCCGACTTCATCAGTACTTTATCATCGATGGCAGAAGAGTGTACCATTACCCAACCGCGGATCAGGTCTTTCAGACGCACTTCCTCTTTGCGCGGCACTTTCAGACGGATCACATACGGGTCGCCTGACTCCAGACGGCGCTTCACTTCATCTTCCGGCAACGTGAGCGAGTTTTTCATCGTCATGCGGGTGATGGCGTTGTACTGTGGCGTGGCTACCTTGGCAGCCTTCAGACGCTCGCGCATTTCCTCCAGTTCCTCGGCCGTGTCGAAAGCGTAGTAAGCATGGCCGCTCTCGATCAGCTGCATGGCGTACTGCATGTACATCGGCTTGCGCTCCGACTGGCGGTATGGCGCATATGGGCCACCGTTCCATGGGCTTTCGTCCAGCTCAATGCCGCACCACTCCAGCGACTCACGGATATAATCTTCAGCACCAGGCACAAAACGGTTTTGGTCTGTGTCCTCGATGCGCAGGATCATTTTGCCGCCGGTTTTCTTGGCCAGCAAAAAGTTGTAAAGGGCCGTGCGAACACCGCCGATATGGAGAGGCCCTGTTGGGCTCGGGGCAAAGCGTACTCTAACTTCTCTTTCCATGTATGGTTATTTCAAAAAGGCATTGCAAATGATGGCACAAAGGTACAAAATAAATTCTCGTTTCGGTAAGGTGTTGCTTTCTCTGCCTTATACCTTTGACAAGAGCCTGCACAAACATAACATTTGATTTGCGTATCAGTTTAAGACAAGGCCAAACACGACTCCATGCCCCGCCAAACGCTCAAAAATATCTGGTGCCTGCTCAAGGAAACCAGCCTTGAGTTTATCGAGAACAACTCCTTCCAGAAAGGGGCGGCGCTGGCGTATTATACCATTTTCGCGTTACCGCCCATTCTGTTGATCATCATCAACGCGACAGGCTATTTTTTTGGTGAGCAAGCCGTTTCGGGGGAAGTCTACTACCAGATTCGGGAAACAGTTGGCTCGGAGGCGGCTTTTGCGGTGCAGCGTATGGTCGAGAGCATCAACGATATCACCGATTTCAACCTCGCCACTGTTGTCATCGTTGTTACACTTTTCATAGCGGCTACGGGTGTGTTTGTTTCGCTGCAGGACTCGCTCAATGAGGTATGGTACGTGCGACCAGCCCCCAAGCGCGGCTACGTTAAGCTGATTCTTGACCGCTTCCTGTCCTTTGCCATGATCCTGGCCATTGCCATTCTGCTCATCGTATCGTTGCTGGCTAACACCATACTGGTGGCCATCGGCGATTTTCTGACGGCGAGGCTTGCAGGCTGGTTTGTATACGTGCTGCGGGGCGTCAATTTGGTGTCAGGCTTCCTGCTCATGACCTTTATGTTCGGCTGTATATACCGCTTTCTGCCCGATGCCAAAATAAGGTGGCGTGATGTATGGGTGGGAGCGCTGGTTACCTCTTTGTTATTTGCCATCGGTCGAGAAATCATCGGGCTATACCTGGGCACGAGCAACATCACCTCCATCTATGGGGCGGCGGGTTCGGTTATCGTAATCCTACTGTGGGTGTTCTATACCTCCCAGATCATCTTCTTCGGGGCTGTGTTCACGTTTGTTTACTCCCGCAAGTATGGCTTCAATATCTATCCCGCAGAGTATGCTGTGCGCTTTATCCGGCAGGAAATAGAAGTAGGCCACACGGCCGTGAATGCTGAGCCAGGTAAGTTTACGAAGGACATTTATGGGGAAGAGGAAGCGAAAGAAGCGGCTGAGTCGGATGAAAAAGACAAGTCTGCGGGGGAGGGAATTTAAGCAACTTTCATCTGCTTAAGTCTGTCGATAAGTTCCAGCCCAAAGTCCCATTTGCCAAACCCGGATTTGCTTTCGATGTGCCCGGCTTCCTTAAGCGTTACTAACTCGCTTCCCCAGTTCCTGGCAAATAGCTGCGCCCTTTCAAAGTCTACTACATGATCATCTGTGCTTGCTACCACAATAGTGGGAAAAGGTAATTTGCTTGCAGGCATCGGGTTAAACCTGTTATATAGGAAGGGTAGCCGGGGCTGTCCACATCGCTCGGTGCCACAAACAGGGCCCCTTTTATGGCGTGTCCATACATCTCAAACCACTTGATAATGGTCACACAGCCGACACTGTGGCCAATTAGAATTAACTGTTTGTAGTCGAATTGCTTTAACTCTTCTTCCATTTTACTTATCCATTCCACGCAGTCAGGCTTTTCCCAGTCTGATTGTATTACCCTGTAAAATTTAGAAGGGTGGTCATTTTCCCATATCGTCTGCCAATGGTTTTCGTCAGAATTGTGCAGGCCGGGGATGTTTATGTTCATGTTGCTCTTTGTGTTTAGCCCGCTGAGAAGCGGAAGGTATAAAAACGAAACCTCCAGCCCCATTGTAAAAATTGGGCTGGAGGTATAAGCCTATTAGCTAAAGCGTTCTATAAGGCAGCAATACACGAAATCTCTACATTCACATCCTTCGGCAGGCGGCTTACCTCTACCGTCTCACGAGCAGGTGGGTTGGAGCTGAAGTAGCTGCCGTATACCTCGTTTATTTTGGCGAAATTGCCAGGTCTTTCACGAAGATGGAGCACTTGAGCACGTTGTCGAAGCCCATGCCTGCCTCTTGCAGAATGGCGGATAGGTTTTTCATCACCTGGTGCGTTTCCTCCTCAATAGTGCCGCTCACCAGCTCACCGCTTTGCGGATCCAGTGGGATTTGGCCCGAAACGTACATAATGCCGTTGTGAAGTGTTGCCTGGCTGTAAGGGCCGATAGCGGCTGGCGCATTGGCCGACTTGATAATGGTATGGTTCATAGTCCGATTAGTTTTAATGTGTATCTTTACCCATCAAAAGTACAGAAATATGCACATACTTGTTTTGTCTGGCGATGAAATGGCCGCTGAGTTTAAACAGAAATTTCCGGAAGGAGGCAACGGCAATACCTATACCTTTCTGCATAGCCGCCACCTAACCGATGATCAGCTCAAGCCTGGCGATGTTGTTTTTGACTTCCTGCTGCACCAAGAGCCTGAGCGCCTGAGCGATTATGGCCCAGGTCAAATCGTGTTCTGTCAGGCCGTGACGAAGCAGCTAGCTTCGCTGGTGCGTGAATCAGGTTTAGAAAGGATCTGCACCTTATTCGGTTTCAATGGACTGCCAACCCTCCTTAACCGCCCGGTGCTGGAGGTAAGCCTATATGAGCAGGAGGATGCCGAGAAACTGAAACAGGTATGCGAACAGCTCGGCACGGAGTATCAGTTAGTAGAAGACCGTGCAGGCATGGCTACACCGCGCATCCTGTGCATGATCATTAACGAAGCCTGCTATACCTTGCAGGAAGGCACTGCCTCTATTCAGGATATCGATTTGGGTATGAAACTGGGTACCAACTATCCGCACGGACCATTTGAATGGGCGAATGCGATAGGTATAGACAATGTATACCAGGTGTTGGAGGCGATGTACGAAGACACCAGAGAAGAGCGCTACAAGATTTGCCCGCTGCTCAAGACAAAGTATCTGAGAGGGGAGAAGTTTAGCCTCTAAGATAGTTCATAATAAAGCAAAAGGGCCAGCAACTGATTAGTCGCTGGCCCTTTTTTATAACTATTAATCGATTACTCCACTGTCACAGACTTCGCCAGATTACGAGGCTGGTCTACGTTACAGCCGCGCATTACCGCAATGTGGTAAGACAGCAACTGCAGCGGAATTACCGACAGCAACGGCACCAGGTGCTCGCTTGTTTCCGGAATTTCAATCACGTGATCCGCCATGGCAGGTATAGTCGTGTCGCCTTCCGTTACAACAGCGATGATCTTGCCTTTACGGGCCTTCACCTCCTGTATGTTCGACACGATCTTCTCGTAAGAGCTGTCCTTAGTAGCAATTACCACCACCGGCATCTGCTCGTCGATTAAGGCGATCGGGCCGTGCTTCATCTCAGCGGCAGGGTAGCCTTCGGCGTGGATGTAAGAGATCTCTTTCAGCTTCAGGGCGCCTTCCAGTGCAACCGGGAAGTTATAGCCACGACCCAGGTATAGGAAGTTCGTAGCGTCCTTGTACTGCTCCGAAATCTTGATGATCTGGTCGTTTAGCTCCAGGGCTTTCTCTACTTTGGCCGGAATGCTCTCCAGCTCCACCATTAACTGGTGCAGTTTGGTTGTTTCCAGCGTGCCACGCTTGCTGCCAATAATCATGGCAATTAGCGAAAGCACCGTTACTTGAGCGGTAAAGGCCTTTGTGGAGGCAACACCGATCTCAGGACCAGCGTGGGTATAAGCACCCGCATCCGTGGCACGGGCGATAGAAGAACCTACCACGTTGCAGATACCAAAAATCGTAGCACCTTTTGACTTGGCCAGCTCCAGTGCGGCCAGTGTGTCAGCTGTTTCACCAGACTGCGAAATCGCCACCACAATATCACGCTCACTGATGATTGGGTTGCGGTAACGGAATTCTGAAGCGTACTCCACTTCCACAGGTATGCGTGCCAGGTCTTCGATCAGGTACTCGGCCACCAGACCGGCATGCCACGACGTACCGCAAGCTACGATCAGGATACGGTCCGCATTCACAAATTTGTTCTCAAACTCACGGATGCCACCCATCATCAGGTGATTACTCTCCGCGATCATACGGCCGCGCATGCTGTCGAGGATAGAGCGAGGTTGCTCAAATATCTCTTTCAGCATGAAGTGTGGGTAGCCGCCTTTCTCGATCGACTCCAGCGCCATTTCTAGGCGTTGAACGTAAGGCGTTTGCACCACGTCCTCTTTGGTACGGATCTCCAACTCACCGTTTTTGATCACTACCAGTTCGTAGTCGTTCACATACACCACGTCGTTGGTATACTCAATGATTGGGGTAGCGTCAGAAGCAAGGAAGTATTCGCCTTCGCCTATACCTACTACCAGCGGACTACCCTTACGGGCAGCGATGAGTTGGTTCTGGTCTTCCTTAGAGAGCACCACAATAGCATAAGCTCCTACCACTTCGTGCAGGGCCAGGCGAACCGCCTCAGCCAGTGAGCAGTTGCTGTTCTGCTTGATGTCTTCAATCAGGTTGATGAATACCTCTGAGTCAGTCTCTGACTGGAAGGTATGGCCTTTTTGGATCAGGAGCTGCTTCAGGGAGGCGTAGTTCTCGATGATGCCGTTGTGGATGATGGCAATGTTCTTGGAGCTAGAGTAGTGAGGGTGTGCATTGACATCGTTTGGTTCACCGTGGGTAGCCCAGCGGGTATGGCCCATGCCGATGTTGCCATGCACATCTTTATCTGCAATAAACTCTTCAAGGTCGCTTACCTTGCCTTTTCTTTTGAAGACGTTCAGGCCTCCGTTCATCAGGGCTATTCCTGCGCTGTCATAGCCTCTGTATTCAAGTCGTTTCAAGCCCTTAAGGACAATAGGGCAAGCATCTCTATGCCCTACGTACGCTACAATTCCGCACATATAGTATTAAGTTTCAGTAAAAAAAATAAAGGTACCTGCAAAGGTACCTTTTTCTTTATAATGTATAAAGTATCTGCTTAATATTTGCGCGATACTATTGTAGCTTCGAATAGTATATCAGTAGCCTTACTGGGTTTGCTTCATTATTTGTCACAATGGCACGGTAAGGACGCGTTTCCGGACGAATAGATACGGTTCCGTCTGACTGCGAAGCAGCCGATACAGCGCCCAGCATCAGTCCATTGTTTTGCTTCAGGCCCATCATCACACCCTGCAGGTAACTGGTCACATTCAGGGTATAATAGTCGACGCCATTTTTGCGGCTACTAGCCACCAAAGCTGGCACTCGGGTATCCAGTGGATTGACACCATCCTGCTGCACCGCACGTACAGTACCTGTTATATCTCGCAAAAACTGGTTGGCATTGTTGGTTTCATACAAAGCCAATTGAGGAGGTCTCGGCAGGTTGTTCTCCGAAGAAGCCGCTTTAACAGGTATGATCAGCTCGGCCCGGTTAATGATCAGGGTGCCTGGGATATCCTTGAATTTTTCCAGGTGAGGGATTGTGATCTTGCTTAGCAGTTGCGTGCCCGCCTGTATATAAGAATCCCCGCCTGTTTCGCTGGCAGGTACAAAGTCACCATTCGACTGCAACTCGGCAACGGCAGTGCCTGTTCGGTCAGATGATATCTGTGTAAAGTAATTGCCTGCGCCCAGCAAAAAGTTATGCTGTCTGGCAGTGCCTTCGGCTGTGGTATAGTGCAGTGTCAGGCTCGTGTTAGTGCTACCCAGTGTCAGACCAACTATACTTGCATTCTCGCCCTCAGGCACTGTTAATGCAAGACCTCTGAAAAAGTTAGAGAAACCGGCCTGGTCTGCTAAACCCGCCTGGCCTGACTGGGCCATAAACTCGTTTGCCAGCTCGCTACTCAGTTTTATCTTCAGCAGTCTCGTCTTCTTTGTCGTCACGTTCTCCGCCCTTTCTGTATCTATGCGCGGCAGAAAAGCTTTCGAACCAACAGGGTTAGAGTCGTAAGCAAAAGGAGTTGTGGTAAAGTAAGAGGTTCTCTCGTCAAAAGCACCTGTCACACGATGCACATTCACCTGCATCGTCTTCAGGGTGTCCGCATACTTAAACGAATAGTCAAGTGTAAGCACCAGCGAGTCTGCTCTGGCACCTGCGCCGAAGTTTAAGCCGGTACCATTGATTGACACCTCCGTGATTGTGCTGGCACGTACCTTACCCAGCACCGGATCTACATACTGGCCTAGCAAAGGCGGCTGTGAACGGAACGAAAGGATCGAGTCGCCCTGAAACACAGTTCCGGTCCGGATGGTAAGGGTGTCAGTGAACTCGGTACCTATCAGGTTTTCGTCCTGTAGTTCGAGTCCGATGTCTTTTGGGTCTTCGCAGGCTGTAAGAGCGGCAAATGAAAAGAAGAATAAGAGTAATCTCCTAACGGCTGAGTTCATTATATAGGTTGAAGTATGAATCACACAGGTTGTCGTCGGCACTGATGGTATTGATGTTCTTGTTTGTCTCAACAAATTCATTGAACAGGGCGCTGATGTTTTCGCCGAAGTTCTCATTTGTCTTGATCACAGAGTCAGCGTACTCCATGCCAACCTTGATAAAGCTGTCCAGGTCCGCTTCCTGCAAAGAGGCCAGCATGCTGTCATCGATATC